>NZ_JBATXN010000124.1:0-11028 GCF_049673265.1 Mycobacterium sp.
GCCCGCAGAGGTAGCCCGGTCGAATCGGGAACGCGCTCATTCATTGACGTCACTGTATCTAGGAGCGCGCCAAAACCCACACCGACGCTCGGCGTGCGGGTGGTAGCTCAGGTGACTTCGAAGCCCAGCCGTCGTGCCGCCCGCGCCTTCTGCCGACTTGCGCGCAGCCGTCGTAGCCGCTTGACCAGCATTGGGTCAGCTGCCAATGCCTCGGGCCGGTCGACCAAAGCATTCAACACCTGGTAGTAACGCGTGGCGGACATTCCGAACAACTCTTTGATGGCTTCTTCTTTGGCCCCGGCGTATTTCCACCATTGGCGCTCGAACGCCAAAATGTCGTGTTCGCGGCGGGTTAGCCCATCGGCGAGTTCAGAGTCGTCCCCCGATCGATTAGCCCGCGCCATAGCGCTGTCCATATCGCTTCCTCGACCCTTTCGGCGAATTCTCGAATGCTCGCTGCTCCGGCGAATATTCAACCATGTTCGCAACAGTTGATCGCCCAACCCAACCCGCGAGTCGGCTGACTAGGTGAGATTGCCTGTCCCCGCCTCCGGCCGCAACTCGAGCACATCCGCGGGCCGCTTAAGCTTGCCGGTCATGGCAGTCGTACCCATTCGCATCGTGGGAGATCCGGTCTTGCACACCCCGACCAAGCCAGTTCCGGTCGGTGCGGACGGGTCGCTGCCGGCCGATCTTGCCGACTTGATCGCCACGCTTTACGACACGATGGACGCCGCTTACGGAGTTGGCCTGGCCGCCAACCAGATCGGCGTGGACTTGCGCGTGTTCGTCTACGACTGCGCCGACGAGCGCGGTCAATCGGCGCGCCGCCGCGGCGTGATCGTCAATCCGGTGCTCGAAACCTCGGAAGTTCCCGAGACCATGCCGGACCCTGATGACGACGACGAGGGTTGTCTCTCGGTGCCGGGTGAGTCGTTTCCGACCGGGCGGGCTAAGTGGGCCCGGGTCACCGGACTCGATGCCGACGCCAGCCCGATCACGGTCGAGGGCTCAGGGTTGTTCGCTCGCATGCTTCAGCACGAAACCGGACATCTGGACGGCTTTCTGTACCTGGACCGCCTGATCGGACGGCACGCCCGGGCCGCAAAACGTGCGGTCAAATCCCACGGCTGGGGTGTCCCCGGCTTGTCGTGGACACCGGGCGAGGGGCCGGACCCGTTCGGTCACTGATGGTTTCGTGGCCACCGCCCGGCACAAGGGTCACTGTGCGTTACCGGCGTCCCGCTGGGTCTATCCCGCCGCTGACTGACGCGGTCGGGCATCTGCTCGACACCGAGCCGCTGGTGCGAGTGCAGACGAAAACCGGTGCGGTGGTGCAGTTCGCGGCCGCGGACGTGGTCGCGGTGCGGGCGCTGAGCGATGCGCCGGTGCGCGCCTCGCAGATCCGCGGGCTCGAGCACGCCGCCGCCCTCGCCTGGCCCGGCGTAGAGCAGCAGTGGCTGGACGGTTGGTTGCTGCGCGCCGGGCACGGCGTCACCGCTTGCGCGAACTCGGCTGTTCCGCTTGATACTTCCGCCAGCACAGCGACGATCCCGGCGATAGTCGACTGGTACATCCGACGCGGGCTGACGCCACGACTCGCGATTGCCGACCGGCTGTCCCCCGCAAGCGGGTGGTACCCCCAGCGGCTGCGTTTTATAGGTGAACAACCCAATGCTGTGCTGGTACGCGAGGTGCACACCGCCGAGCCCGACCCGGCGATCCGGCTGTCGGACCGCCCCGACGACGCCTGGCTGCAGCTCTACCAACGCGACATCCCCGTGGACGTACTGACTGCAGTCGTCAACGGCGAGCACGTGTTCGGTATCCACGCAGACCTGGCGGTGGCGCGAGCTTCGGTGACCGACGCCCCGGACGGCACCCGCTGGGTGGGCCTGTCGGCGATGGGCACGGCAGACGGTCCGCTGTCCGAAGCACTGCTGGCGTGGGGTGCCGTACGTGGCGCAACCCGTGGTTATGTCCGGATTCTCGACGACGATCACGCTGCCGCCGTTCTGGCCGAGTCGTTGGGCTTCAAGCTGCATCACCGCGCACGCTATTTCACACCAGCCGCCACGTAGGGTCGGGCCATGGTTGATGGCGGCGACCCGCTGCGGCCCGACGGCACGGTGCGGCTGGCCACCTGGAACGTGAACTCGATCCGCACCCGGTTGGACCGCGTCCTCGATTGGCTGGAGCGCGACGGGGTCGACGTGTTGGCCATGCAAGAAACCAAGTGTGCCGACGACCAGTTTCCGACGATGCCGTTCTTGGAACTGGGCTACGAGGTGGCGCATTGCGGATTCAACCAATGGAACGGCGTGGCGATCGCGTCACGGGTCGGCCTGGAACAGGTCGAGGTCGGCTTCGACGGCCAGCCGAGTTGGAGCAGCAAGCCGGACGTTAAGGCCGCTGCCGAAGCCCGCGCGCTGGCCGCCACCTGCGCCGGGGTTCGGGTGTGGAGCCTTTACGTGCCCAACGGCCGAGCTCTGGGCGACCCGCATTACGCGTACAAACTGAATTGGCTTGCCGCACTGCGCGATACAGCTGCCGGCTGGCTACGAGACGATCCGTCGGCGCAAATCGCGCTGGTCGGCGACTGGAATATCGCCCCAACCGACGACGACGTGTGGAGCGTGGAATTCTTCCGGGGCGCCACACACGTTTCGGAACCGGAACGCACAGCGTTTGACGCGATTGTCAACGCTCAATTTGCAGACGTGGTACGGCCTTTCACCCCCGGTCCCGGGGTCTACACCTATTGGGATTACACCCAGCTGCGGTTCCCGAAGCGTCAGGGCATGCGCATCGACTTCATCCTCGCCTCCCCCGCGCTGGCCAGCCGGGTCGCTGACGCGCAGATCGTCCGGGAGGAACGTAAAGGCAAGGCGCCCAGCGACCACGCGCCGGTCGTGGTCGATCTGCGTCAAGCTTGACGCATACAAATATCGGTTGCGGGTATTCATTTTCTGTTCATTTGCCGGACAAGGCCATAGGATTGCTCAATGCTGCGCAGGATCGTGACGGTTTCGGCAACTTTGCGAGTTCGCGCCTATGCAACCCCGCCGGTGTGGCGTGCAGCGGGTTTCAGATTCACGGCCTCAACAACCAATTAGCAGGGAGTCATCATGGGTGTCGTTAATGGCGCCGTACGCACCGTAACTCGAACGGCGGGCCGGGCCGCGGAGGCCACCACCGAGGCCGCGGGTGCAGTGGGCGGTGCCGCTGTCAACGGTGTCGTAGGCGCCGTGACCGGGGCCGCAACCGGGATCAAGCGGGGAATCGGCAGCGGCAGCCATTCGGTGCCGGCAGCAGCGTTGACATTGGGCGCGCTCGGCGTCGCCGGGCTCATCGAATGGCCGCTGGTGCTGGCCATCGGCGGCGGCGCTCTCTTGCTGCGGCAGCTTAATAACGGTCACGCCGATGGTTCGCACAAGGCGTCGGTCACACCGGTGAGGGCGGTTCCGACGAAGTCGACCAGTTCAGCTAGTTCGTCAAAGCCACGCAAATCGCCGGCCAAGCGGGCACCGGCGCGGTCGCGCGGCGCACAGTCGCGCGCCCGCCGCTAATCCCCCGGTTGGGTACCGTCGGAACAGTGCGAGCATCTCCGCTCCGCGCGGTCGCGTTTGGTATACAGGCAACCTCTGCGCTAGTCGGCGCCACCGTGCAAACCGCGGCCAACGCCGCAGGCTCGTTAGGCACGGTCGCCTCGACGGGCCTGACCATGGCCGTGATCCCGGTACGAGAAGGCGTCAAAGCGCTATCGGACGGGCTGCCCGCGCCCACGCTGACGCGGCATAGCTGGCGCGGCAAAGGTCGGGCATGGATCGAGGTCCGCGGGCTAGACGGCCCAAGCGGCGCCGAGCTTGGGCACGACGTCCTCGACGCCGTCCGTAACCTGCCCGGGGTCACGTCGGCCAGCCTGAACCGCCCGCTGTCGCGGGTCGTGGTCACCCTGAACGGCAACCAGACCTCGCTGCGTGAGCTGAGCAATGTGGTGGGCGAGGCGGAAAAGCGTTGCAGCTCAGTCGATACCACTCCACGCCCGAATGCTTTACCGGGCGACGGTTTGCTCCTGGCCACCAAGGCGGTGGGCGTCGGCGCCACCGCTGTTGGAGTTGGCGCCGCGGTCGCGGGCCGGGTGCTGCGCTGGCCGCGACTGAACTACGGTTTCGAGGCCGCGGTGGTGGCCGTCGATTACCAGCCGCGGGTGCGGCGTCTGCTCGAGCAGAGCATCGGCCAAGCCGCGACGGACACAGTGCTGAGCTTGGCTATGACAGCGGCACACGTCATTGAGCTATCGCCGGCGTCGCTCGCTGTGGACTTGGCGATGGAAGCGCTGAAAGCCACCGAAATGCGCGCCGAAGCGCAGGCCTGGGCCCGCCACGAGCCGAAGCTGGCCGTTCATGCCGAGTACGCGGACGTGCACCCGCCGTCTCGCCCGGTGCCGCTGCCGGAGGGCCCTGTCGAGCGGCACTCACGGCGCAGCGCGTTGCTTCAGGCGATCAGCGTCGGAGCTGTCGGCGCCGCCACCCGCAACGTCGGCATGGCCTCGACCGCGGCGTTGGTCACCACACCGAAAGCCACCCGCACCACCCGCGAATCGTTCGCCGCGGCGCTTGGCCAAGGGCTGGCCGAGCAGCACGAAGTGTTGCCGCTGCACCCGCAAAGTCTGCGCCGCCTGGATCGGGTCGACGTGCTGCTGGTCGATCCCCGGGTGCTGTGTACCAACACGCTGCGGGTGGTGCGGGTCCGCGGCGCCGACGAGGACGAGGTTTCCCCGGCGTGGAACCGCGCCCAGCTGCTGCTGGAGAAACGCGGCCTGCGGGTGGGCTGGCATCCGGTTCCCGGAGGGCCGTCCGGCGGGAAGATCGAAGCGCTCATCGGCCCCACGCACGATCCGCTGGCCTCAGCGGTCCTGGCCGAGGCCCGTCGGGCTGATCTGGATCTGATCTCCGTTCAGATCGACGACCTTGGCGAGCTGCGGCCCGCGTTCGACGAGCTGCGGCCTGCCGACAACGGATCGATCGACGATGCGCTGGTCGCGGCGCTGAGCGATCTGCAACAGTCCGGTCACACCGTCGCCGTATTGTCTTCGGCTGCCGCACAAGCACTTTCATCAGCCGACATCGGGCTTGGCGTGATGCCCAACTCGGACTCCGAGCCGCCGCCCTGGACGGCGGATCTGATATTGAGCGACCTCGCCGGCGCATGGCGACTACTGCATGCGGTCCCCGCGGCCAAGACAGCAAGCCGGCGTGGGATCGAGATATCCGCCGGCGCGACAGCGCTGGGCGCGCTGCTGATGGTGCCCGGCGTGCGCGGCCAAGGGCCCGGCCCGGTGACGACGGGCGCGGCGGCCGGTCTGCTGTCCGGCTACTTGCTGGCCCGCCGAGTGGTCCGCGCACCGACTCCGCTGCCTGCCCCGATCCACGAATGGCACGCAATGTCGGTCGAGCAGGTTCGCAAGATGTTGCCGCCGCCGGAATCCCTGGAATCGCCGGCGCCCCAGCATAGTCCGCTGGCGGCCCGGGCTATGGAAACCGCTCATCGCGGGGCCGAGCTGACCGGACGACCGCGACGAGCGGTTTGGCAGTTCGTCAAGGCGGTGCAGGCCGAATTGTCCGACCCGCTGACGCCGGTGCTGGCTCTCGGCTCGGCAGCCAGCGCGATATTGGGTTCGCCGGTGGATGCGGTGCTGGTCGGTTCGGTGCTCACCGGAAACTCCGTGCTGGCCGCCAGCCAGCGCCTGCGCGCCGAAAGCCGGCTGAACGAACTACTGGCCCAACAGGTTCCGCCGGCCCGCAAAGTGACCATCGGTTCCAACGGCGCGCCGGTCTACACCGACGTCATCGCGGAGCAACTGCGGCCCGGCGATGTGATCGAGATCCGCACCCATGAGGTGATCCCCGCCGATGCCCGGCTGATCGAAGAAGACGACCTCGAGGTCGACGAATCGACGCTCACCGGTGAGTCGCTGCCGGTGGAAAAGCAGGTCGAGGCAACGCCGGGCGCCGAATTGGCCGAGCGTCGCTGCATGTTGTTCGCCGGCACCACGATCGTCGCGGGCACCGCGCTCGCGCTGGTCACCGCCGTCGGCGCCGACACCCAGGCGCGTCGCGCCGCCGAACTCGCGTCCGGTGAGTTGCCGGAGGTCGGGCTGCAGCATCAGCTCAGCAAGCTCACCAACCAGGCATTCCCGGTCAGCACGGCCGGCGGCGCGCTGGTCGGAGCACTGGGCCTGTTGCGCCGTCGAGGGCTGCGCGAAGCCGTGGCCAGTGGAATCGCGATCACCGTGGCCGCGGTCCCGGAGGGCATGCCGCTGGTGGCGACGCTGGCCCAGGCCGCGTCGGCCAGACGGCTGACCGAGTATGGCGCGCTGGTACGCATCCCCCGTTCGGTCGAGGCGCTCGGCCGCGTCGACATCGTTTGCTTCGATAAGACCGGAACGCTGTCCGAAAACCGCCTGCGGGTCGCGCAGGTGCATCCCGTCGCCGACTACTCGGGTGACGACGTGTTGCGCTTTGCGGCGCACGCAGCGCCGGACGCCAACGGCGGCCCGCAAATACACGCCACCGACCGGGCCATCATCGAGGCGGCGCTGGCCGTGGATGGCTCCAACGGCTCGCATCCCGGCGATGCTGATGCCCACCTGCCGTTCCGCTCCGGCAGGTCGTTCTCGGCGTCGGTGTCCGACGACGAGCTGACCGTCAAGGGCGCGCCCGAAGTGGTGCTCGCCGCCTGCGCAGACGTCGGCCCGGATATCGACGGCACGGTACGTCAGCTGGCAGCCGAAGGTTTGCGGGTGATCGCGGTCGCGCGGCGCCGGCTCGACGCGCAAGACGCCAAGCTCGTTGCGGATGACGAAGATGCCATCGCCGATCTGGCCCAAGACGGGCTGTCGCTGGCCGGGTTCCTCGGGTTGTCCGATACCCCGCGGGCCGAAGCACCCGGTCTGCTCAAGGCCCTGTACGAGCGCGAGGTCGGCATCCGGCTGATCACCGGCGATCACCCGATCACGGCCACCGCGATTGCGCGGGAAATGGGTATGCCGGTGAGCGTGGAGCAGGTCATCAGCGGCGCGGAGTGGGATGCGATGTCGCGCAAAGACCAGGAACGCGCCGCCACCGAGCGGGTGATCTTCGCCCGAATGTCACCGGAGAACAAGGTGCAGGTCGTCCAGACGCTGGAACGCGCCGGCAACGTCTGCGCGATGGTCGGCGACGGCTCCAACGATGCCGCCGCGATCCGGGCCTCCACCGTCGGCATCGCGGTCGTCGCGCGCGGCAGCGATCCAGCCAGCATCGCGGCCGACGTCGTATTGGTCGACGGCCGAATCGAAGCGCTGGTCGCAGCCATCGACGAGGGACACCAGCTCTGGCAACGGGTGCACGCCGCGGTGTCGGTGTTATTGGGCGGCAACGCCGGCGAGGTGGGGTTTGCCATTATCGGCGCCGCGATCAGCGGAACGTCGCCGCTGAACACCCGCCAGCTGCTGCTGGTGAACATGATGACCGACGCGTTGCCCGCCGCCGCGCTTGCGGTCAGCCCGCTCAGCGGACCGCTACAGACGACGGGCCGCGGCCCCGATCAACGAGCACTGTGGCGGGCGGTCGCCATCCGCGGGACGACGACGGCGGCGGCGGCCACCGCGGCATGGGTGATGGCCGGTGTGACGGGACGGCCCCGGCGCGCTTCGACGGTGGCGCTGGTCGCGCTGGTGAGCACGCAGCTGGGTCAGACCCTGCTGGATTCGCGCGCTCCGCTGGTCGTACTGACTGCCGGCGGGTCGCTGGCCGTGCTGGGGACGCTGATCAGCATCCCGGGCGTCAGCCAGCTGCTTGGCTGCACCCCGCTCGGCCCGATCGGGTGGGCGCAGGCGCTGGGCTCAGCTGGGGCCGCGACCGCCGCGGTTGCCGTCGCAACCCGCGTGCTTGACAGTAAGCGTCCATTGCAGCTCGAAGCCGCCGATCGGCCTGCGGCTGAGCCTGAACCTCCACCAGGCCGAACCGCCACAGAACGGCGTACAACTCGATCAGCGGGATCGCCAGAAGAACGGCGGCCCCTGAGGCTAGTGGGTCGGCGAGATGATCCGTCGTCGACGTCATATGTTCGACGGTGACCAACGCATCCGGCGGGACGGCGAACCTTTAGTTACTGAAAGGCAAATGATGGTCGAAAAGAAGACGCGTCGGGCCACTTCTCAGCGCGACGCCGTCGAACACATCCGCGAGGGCGAAACGTTTTTTGTGAATTTACCCATAGTTGGCCGGGTGGAAATTCCGCGGCCAGATCAGCTCGCCTACTACGGCGGCCTGGCCGCTCTGGCCGCGTTTGAGCTGATCGACTGGCCGGTTGCGGTCGTCATCGCAGCCGGTCACATCATGGCCAGTAACCACCACAACAAGGTCCTCGAGGAACTCGGCGAGGCCATCGAGTCCGTCTAACGCTCCTGCAGGACGCGACGCGCGGTCTCGATGTCGTGGTGGATCGGCAGACACATCAATTCGGCCACCCGATACATAAAGCTATCCGGCGACAAAACCAAGACGATCGCGTTCTGTTCTAGCAGCCGATCCAGCGCCGCAAATCCCGCGCTGTCCAGGTATTTGACCCTGCTCAATTCGAGAATGACGGGCCGGGAACCCGGCACCGCCAGAACCGACTCGGTGAACTCCTCGACATTGGTCACGTCGACCTCGCCGGTGACCGTCACTTCGGCAGGAGTCGCCACCCTGGCGCCGTTGTGGGAGTTCTGTAGCTGAAAATCCGCGCGGGTCATGGTGTCACGCCCGCCACCTTGCCGGCCCGAGAGAAAACTGCATGGTGGAAAGTCAGGGTAATCCGTGTGCCGTGCGCCGTGCGAACCGTCTTCACGTCGTCGGCAAGTCCGTTGATCATGGTGAGCCCGCGTCCTCCCCGCAAGCTACGTTGGCTGGCCGAGGAATCGCCCGACCAGCGACCGGTATCGCTTACGGTCGCGGTCACGGTGCGATCGCGCACAAAAGCCTCGATGGAAATTGTTCTGGGCGAATCTCCGCTGCTGCCATGCTCGATCGCGTTGCTCACCGCTTCCCCGGTGGCCAGCAAGATGTCGACTGCCCGCGGCGGATCCACCGCGATACCGGTCAGCCAATCGCTCAGCCGGTGCCGGGCTTGCGGGATATTGGCCAGCGCGGCAGGCAGCACAGTGGCGAAGCTGCGGGTGCAGCTGTGGCTGGGACGCACCGCCAACAGGACGACGTCGTCGGTGTAGCCGCCGGGCGGGGTCATCCGGTCGAGCAACTCGTCACAAAACTCTCCGACCGACAACTCAGCACGGTAGGCGGCCGCGGCCTGTAACCGCGCGAATCCCTGATCGAGTGTCTCGCCCGGGCGCTCGATCAGCCCGTCGGTGTAGAGCAGCAGGAGGGTGCCCGCCGGCAGCTCGTCTACTGCGGTATTCGGTTTGAGCGGGCTTTCCCATGCCGCAATCGGGGGCCGTCGGCCGCCCTGCAAGAAGACCGGCGGTTGGTCCGGCGTGACCAGCAAGGGGTAAGGATGACCCGCGCAGGTGTAGCTGATGCTGGAGCTGCCGTCGGCCGTTTCCGGTCGTTCGTGGTCGATCACGGCGTAGCTGACCGTCGCGCAGCGCGCACCTGGGATTGCCGCCGCATATTTGTCCAGCGAGGCGAGCACCGCGTCCGGCTCGGCGCCGGTGAGCGCGGTCGCGGCGACCGCGGCTCGCAGTCTGCTCATGACGATCGCGGCGGGCAGACCGTGTCCGACGACGTCGCCCACGGATATCGCGATCTGACCGGGTCGCTGCATCGGCATTACCAGATACCAGTCGCCGCCGACTCGCATCGCCTCGCCGCCGGGCTGATACACCGCCGCCACCACCGCGGCCGTGGACCCGCGGTCGAGATCGAGTAGATGCTCTTGGAAGTCGACGGCGATCCGATGCTCGCGCTGCGCAATGCGGACCCGGTCCAGGGCCGACTGGGTGATTTCCGCAGTCCGCGCGAACATTTCGAGCTCAGTGGGATCGAACTCCCGCGGTGTGGGCCACAGCAACCCAAGCGAACCGATCACGTTGCCGTCATGCCCACGCAACGGCTGGCTGACGCAGGCCCGGACGTTGTCCCCGGTTTCCTGCACCACGTGGCCATAACGCGGGGCCAGCGCCGAGGTATCGGTGATCACCATCCGCTGACCGGACTTGATGACATCGACCGGCACCAGCGGCGTGTCCAGGGTGGCGACGTGGTAGCGGTCGCGGACTTCCGCAGGGACCGGACCGGCATAGGAGAATCGGACGTTGTTCTCGTCGGCGTCGAGGAGACCGATCACGACCACAGCGGCGCCACCTGCGCCGAACGCAGAGGCGAGCAACGCCTCGGCGATTCCGTCCGCCGAGTCGGCGGCCTGCAACGCGGCATCGAGTTGAGCCACTGCGGAGGTACGCCGCAGCTCGGCTTCCCGCTGTTGTTGAGCGGCGCGTTCGCGGCTGGCGGCGGACAACCGCGCCGCGATCCGCTCGATCAACTCCTGCGAGCGAAACGGTTTGAGCAGATAGTCGTCCACACCGCCCGCATAGCCTTCGCTGACGGCCTCGTTCCCGGAGCGGGCGGAGAGCATGACAATCGGCGTGGCGGCCAGGTCGGGATCGCCGCGAATCGATGAGACGAAGTGCAAGCCGTCGAGCTTCGGCATCATCACGTCGGTCACGATCGCGTCCGGGCGAAGCTCGCGGGCGGACCGTAGGGCCGCTTCGCCATCGGCGACCAGAACCGTTCGCCAATGCGCAGACAACACCTGTTCCAGATGAGCCCGCATGTCGGCGTTGTCGTCGGCGATCAACACCAGTGCGCGGTCCTCCTCGTTGGGAACAATCCCGGCCGCCGGCGGGGCAACCCATTGATCCGCCTCGACCACATACGGGTTGTCCAGCAGGTCGGCCGGCGCATGCTCGACCACTCTGCCGACAAGCGATTTCGGCAAAGTGACCGCGACCGTGGTGCCGCGTTCGAGCTCGCTGGTGATCTG
>NZ_JBATXN010000125.1:0-27666 GCF_049673265.1 Mycobacterium sp.
GGATGTTGCGCCCGAAGTTCGTCCAGCTCGCCGCTCCGGGGCCGCCGCCGTGCAGCAGCACCACCGTCTGGTCGTGGCCAATGCCCGCTTCGTGGTAGTGCAGCTTCAGCGGGCCGTCGACGTCTACCTCGACATACCGCGAGGTCGACTCGAAGGTGAGTTCTTCCGTCGCGGTCACTTAGCGCCACTCCTCCTCATCGCTTCGTCCCCCTCACCGCTGCGCGGCTGGGGGTGCCCCCACTGCATCGTCGCTGGCGCGCATCCGTCTAGACCATGGTGTCGCCGGGCGGCAGCCCGAACTCGTGGTTACCGAAGATCTGGTAGGCCCGCTCTGGGTCGTTGGCGGCGTGCACCCGCCCGGCGTGCGCGTCGCGCCAGAAGCGTTGCACCGGTTGGTCGTTGCCCAGTGCCGTGGCACCGGACGCCTCAAACAGCCGGTCGATCGAAGCGATCGCCCGTCCGGTGGCACGCACTTGGTCGCGGCGGGCGCGGGTCCGCAGTTCGAAGGGGATCTCCTTGCCCGCGGACAGCAGCGCGTACTCGTCGGCGACGTTGCCGCTCAACTGACGCCAGGCCGCATCGATGTCGCTGGCAGCTTCGGCGATACGAACTTTGGCGAACGGGTCGTCCTTCGCCTTCTCGCCGGCGAACGCCGCCCGCACCCGTTTGCCCTGATGCTCGACATGCGCGTCGTACGCGCCATAAGCCATACCGACGATCGGCGCCGAAATAGTGGTGGGATGCATTGTGCCCCATGGCATTTTGTAAACCGGGGCGGTGTTGGTCTCATACCCGCCCGCGGTGCCGTCGTTCATCGCCTTATAGGACAAGAACCGGTGCCGGGGAACGAAGACGTCCTTGACGACGACGGTGTTGCTGCCGGTGCCGCGCAGTCCGACGACATGCCAGACGTCGTCGATGCGGTATTCGCTACGCGGGATCAGGAAGCTGCCAAAGTCCACCGGCCGGCCGTCCTTGATCACCGGGCCACCGAGGAACGCCCACGTCGCGTGGTCACAGCCCGACGACCAGTTCCACGAACCGTTGACCAAATAGCCGCCGTCGACTACGACGCCCGCACCCATCGGGGCATACGAGGACGAAATCCGTACATCTGTGTCCTGACCCCAGACCTCTTCTTGGGCCTGCTGGTCGAACAGCGCCAGGTGCCAGTTGTGCACGCCGATGATCGAGCTGACCCAGCCGGTCGAACCGCATGCGCTCGCCAGCCGGCGAGCTGCCTCGTAGAACAGCGCGGGGTCGCATTCCAGGCCGCCCCACTGGCTGGGCTGCAGCAGCCTGAAGAAACCGATCTCCTGAAGCTCGCTGACCGTGGCGTCCGGCAAACGGCGCAGGTCTTCGGTCTCCTGCGCCCGCTGCCGCAACTTGGGCAGCAGGTCGTCGATGCCGTCTAGGACCGACTGGGCGTCACGTTGTTCAATGGACGTCACGGGTTCCTCCATAGGTGGCTCACTTAAACAGAGACTAGAACACGTTCCGATTTGTGTCGAGCAGGGTATTCCTGCGGCTGGTAGCGATACTGATCGGGTTTTCTGTAACCTGTTCTAGTTATGACACACGGAAGGGCGGGGCAGTGACGGACACGGTTCCCGACGAGCCGCTCGGCAAGCATGTCCTGGAACTGCAGATCGCCGACGTCGTCGCCGAGACCGATGACGCCCGGTCGCTGGTGTTCACGGTGCCCGACGGAACCGAGATACCGGCGGAGCGGCTGCGCTACGCCCCTGGCCAGTTCTTGACGCTGCGGGTCCCCAGCGATCGCACCGGATCGGTCGCCCGCTGCTACTCGCTGTGCAGCTCGCCGTTCACCGACGACGCGCTGACGGTCACCGTCAAACGGGACAAAGACGGGTACGCGTCGAACTGGCTGTGCGACCACGCCCATCCCGGCATGCGGGTTCACGTGCTGGCGCCGTCGGGCACGTTCGTGCCCAAGACGCTCGACGACGACTTTTTGCTCCTGGCCGCCGGCAGCGGAATCACGCCGGTGATGTCGATCTGCAAATCGGCGCTGTCGGAGGGCAGCGGGCAGGTGGTGCTGCTCTACGCCAACCGCGATGAGCGCTCGGTGATCTTCGGCGACGCGCTGCGCGAGCTCGCCGCCAAATACCCCGACCGGCTGACCGTGATGCACTGGCTGGAGTCACTGCAGGGATTGCCGTCGGCGACCGCGCTGGCCCAACTTGCGGCCCCGTTCACCGACCGGCAAGCGTTCATCTGCGGGCCCGGGCCATTCATGGCCGCCGCGCGCGAAGCCCTGGAAAATCTGAATGTGCCTGCGCAGCAAGTACATATCGAGGTGTTCAAGTCGCTGGACACCGATCCGTTTGCCGCGGTGAAGATCGAGGACGAGGGTGACGAGCCGCCCGCCACCGCGGTCGTCGAGCTGGACGGGCAGACCCATACCGTGTCGTGGCCGCGCGCAGCCAAGCTGCTCGACGTGCTGCTGGATGCCGGCCTCGACGCGCCGTTTTCCTGTCGCGAGGGCCACTGCGGCGCCTGCGCCACGACCCTGCGCAAAGGCAAAGTGAGCATGGAGGTCAACGACGTCTTGGAGCAGCAGGACCTCGACGACGGGCTGATTCTGGCCTGCCAGTCGCACCCGGAGACCGATTCGGTCGAAGTTAGCTACGACGAATAGCCGCGAGCGTTAGGTTCTGCTGATGAGCAAGCAGCTGGTGATTGCACTGGCAGGCGTCGGTCTGATGTTCGCGTTGACGCCGCCAGTGGTCTCGCCGGCGGCCAGCAATAACGCGACGACGGTGATGCCGCTCCCTGACGGTACTCAGCTTGAGACGTATGCACGGCTCGACTGCCATCACGCGAATGGCAGCTGCGACTTCACGGTCGGGGCTGATAGGCGATCTGGTGACGCCGTGACCGGATTCCCCAACGACCTGTGGTCGCGGCAGAGCACCACGATCCGGCCGTCCGACCGGCTGACCTACCTAGACGTGCACGCCACCGCTCAGTACGACCGGGTCAACAAAGACGGCGGTTCGGACGAAGTCACCACGATCTACATGGGCGAAGGGCCGCCGGAGAAGTATCAGACCGTCGGACGGATCGACTCGACAAGCTGGCGCACCGGACAACCCAGTCTTGACGTCAACGTCATCGCCTGCACGCACATCCAGGTGGTCTACAGCGGGGTCAACATCACCTCACCAAGCACCTGCGCGCAAGCCAACTTCTCCTAGATCAGGGAAAGCTTCTGCGACAACACCTTTGCGAAGGTGTGGGTGTCGCCCGGCCACCGCGCCGACACATAGCTGCCGTCGTCGACGACGAAAGCCGGCCGCGAATCGGTTGCGGTGTCACGCGCCAGCCCGGAGCTCTTCATCCGCCAATGCGGTGAGCCGCGCTCGACATCACAAAAGTCCGTCGGGTTTTTTAGCGCACGCGTGACCTCGGACTGCACGGACATGTAGCCGGGCGCTTGCCCGGGTTCCTCGGTGTAGGTGCGGTAATAGTTCGGGTCCCAAAACCGGGTGAACCGGGTGATACGCCAGGCGGTTCGCTCCAGCGCCCACGTCAACGCCGTGGTCCGGCGGCCATACAGCACCGAGTGACCGGTCGTCGGATCCACGCTCCGCGCGGCCAGCAGAACACCGTGACAGATCGCGGCCACGTTCAGCCCGCGGCCGAAGGCGTCGACAACAAGGCGTTGCAGCGTCTCGCTGTCGATATACGACCGCATTCCGCGGGCACGATGGCCGCCGGGTAACAGCAAGGCATCAACGCCCTCGAGCGTGGCTGCCGCCCAACCGGACGGATGCTGATACTCGGTGGATTGCAGCATCTCCCGGTATGCGCGGCGGGCGTCCTTGTTGGCCCGCAGCATCCGGCCGACGACGGTGATGGCACCTAATACCGGTATCGCCGACCAGAAGTCCAAACCGCGGCCGGTGACCATGATGTCGTCGGCCACCCCGGCGCAGCCGCTTTCGGTGGTGAAGACGACGCGGTGGCCGTCGTCGCGCAGCACCTGCCAACTCACCGCGACTTCGGTCGGGTCGAAGTCGCGATCGGGAATCGGTATCAGCACGGTACTCATTTGTGGGCTTTGAGCTTAGGCCCCAGCGATCTTGATATCGGCCCCTTTGGCAACGGCACCCGCTTTTCGGCCAAACGCCACCGCTGGCCGACCGCTTGCATTGTTGCTGAAACTTGGCCATCGAATCTCTTGAGGGGAAGCCATCCAAGATGTACAAAGGTGTTGAAAGTGACGGCAAGCGCCGTGAGATATTCCGCAAAAGGGGTATCGCATGGAGGGATGGCAGCAGACAACATACCGTTTTACCGGGGAGGATTCGAGCTCATCCAACGGTGAGGTCGAGCGGACGTTAGCGGCCGGCGGCCCGCAAAGGGCGGGCTGGTTCCGTTACTTTTTCGACGATGATCGCTGGGAATGGTCATCCCAGGTGCAACGAATGCATGGGTATTTGCCCGGTGAGGTGACACCAACAACCGAAATCGTGTTGGCCCACAAACATCCTGATGACTATCGGCAGATCGCCGACACGCTGGCACTAATTCGGCAGACGCGCCAAGCGTTCAGCAGCCGCCATCGCATCGTCGATGTCGCAGGCCACATTCATCATGTTGTTGTCGTCGGCGATCAACTCCTCGACGAGCGAAACGTCGTCGTCGGCACCCACGGCTTCTATATCGATGTGACACCGACCGAGCAGGCACACCAGGACCAAATCAGCGCGGGTGTCGAGCGAGTCAGCGAACACCGTGCAGTCATCGAGCAGGCGAAAGGCATGCTGATGATGATCTACCAGATCGGCGCGGACGCCGCATTTGACCTACTCAAGTGGCGATCTCAGGAAACCAACGCCAAGCTTCGACCGCTCGCCAAGCAGATCACCGCCGACTTCATCGCCCTCAGCCACAACGGCACGATGCCGGAGAGGTCGGCGTACGACAAAATGCTGCTCACGGCCCATTTGCGCATCGACGAGCATGCTTGAGTTGAAACGCCGCGTATGCGCACACAGCGGGTGTCGACGACGGCCAGTCTGGCGCTGACTGCTTAACACCACAGTTGCACCAACGGTCATCTCGCAGCGGAACGCGAACGCAACCGGCCCTAAATTCCGTCACTGGGTTCCAGGCTACGCCCCACGTAGCGAAGATCGAAAGGGCGTACGGCCGTTAATATCCGACAGCACAAATTCCCGTGTGCTGTACCTGCCTCCTTTTTCTCGACCTGATGACACGTTTGCAGGTGGTGGTGCAATCGCGGAGCAGACGGTACGGTCTGTCTTTGGTTGACTCTCCAGCCATCGGGAAACGCTCCGGGCGGCGATCTGACTTCCCCACCGGGTGGCGATGAACTACAACGTAAGCCGCAGACGTATCGCGCTGCTCCTGATGGGGCCAGTTTTCGGCAGAACAGCCCCTACGCCCTCGCTCCGCCTTTGTCCTCAGGCATTGTCCGGTCATCTCGTCGTCTTCCCAACGATTCAGTTGGGCGCGAGGCACACCGTCACTCGCCCAGCGGCGAACAGGCCGACCGATCGCGCTAGCGCAAGAGGGATTTCATGAGCACTTTTACCGAGACGATGTTCATCAATGCCCGATGGAGTCTGAACGGCATGGTCACCGGCGAGCCCGATGCACCAATACGACACACCTGGGTGGAGGTTCACCAGCGAGCCCGTCACGTTGCCGGCGGCTTAGCCGCGGCAGGAGTCGGGCACGGCGATGCCGTCGCCGTGCTGGCTGGGGCTCCAGTTGAGATCGCGCCTGCCGCCCAAGGCATCTGGATGCGCGGTGCCAGTCTCACTATGTTGCATCAGCCGACCCCACGAACCGACCTGCAGCGTTGGGCCGAGGAGACCGCCGCCGTCATCAAGATGATCGAGGCGAGAGCGGTTTTGGTCTCGGAGCCGTTCATGTCTGCGGCCCCTCTACTGGCACAGTCGGGCACGAATGTGCTGACCATTGAGCAGTTGCTCGACGGCCGTGCGATCGACCCCGTGAACACCGACGACGAGGATGTCGCGTTTCTGCAGTTGACTTCGGGCTCCACGGGGGCTCCGAAGGCGGTCCGGATTACCCACGCGAACTTCGTCGCCAATGCCGAGGCGATGTTCGCCGGTGCGAATGTGGACATTGACACCGACGTGATCGTCAGCTGGCTTCCTTGTTTCCACGACATGGGCATGACGGGCTACCTGACGGTTCCGATGTACTACGGTGTCGAGCTCGTCAAGATTACCCCGATAGATTTTCTGCGCGATGTATTGCTGTGGGGCAAGCTAATTGACAAGTACAAGGGCACCATGACGGCTGCGCCCAACTTCGCCTACAACCTGTTAGCCAAGCGGCTGCGTCGGCAGGCGACACCGGGCCAGTTCGATCTGTCGTCGTTGCGGTGGGCGCTCTCGGGTGCGGAGCAGGTGGACCCTCCCGATGTGCAGGATTTGTGTTCCGCCGGCGCACCGTTCGGGTTGAGGCCGGAGGCGATCATTCCCGCATACGGGATGGCGGAGACGACGGTGGCGGTCTCGTTCACCGAGTGCGGCGAGGGAATGGTCATCGACGAAGTGGACGCCGACCTGCTGGCAGTACTGCATCGGGCAATCCCGGCGACCAAAGGCCGCACGCGTCGATTGGCCTGCGTTGGCCGGCCACTGCAGGGAATGGGGGTGCGGATTGTCGACGAGGACGGCAGTGTGCTCTCGACTCGCAGCGTGGGCGTTATCCAAGTGCGCGGCAAATCGGTGACTAACGGATACGCCACCGTCGCAGGTCTGGTTGCGGCGCAAGATGATCAGGGTTGGTACGACACCGGCGACCTGGGGTATCTGACCGAGACTGGCAACATCGTGGTCTGTGGCCGGGTAAAGGACGTCATCATCATGGGCGGCCGCAAGATCTACCCCACCGACATCGAGCGCGCTGGTGCCCGGGTGGCAGGGGTCCGGCGGGGTTGTGCTGTAGCGGTGCGGTTGGACGCCGAACTGTCGCGCGAGAGCTTCGCCGTGGCGGTCGAGTCGAAGGCTTGGCAGCAGCCGGACGAAGTCCGCCGCATCGAACGTGAAGTAGCACACGAGGTGTTCGCCGAGGTCGATGTGCGGCCCCGCAATGTTGTAGTCCTAGCGCCCGGGGCGATCCCCAAGACACCGTCGGGAAAGCTGCGGCGCGCACACGCGCTGGCGCTGGTTAGCTGATCGGCTTCGCGCCGAACGGCCTAGAATGGTCGTACCGATGTCCGACTACGATGCCCAGCCTGGTCGCGAGCCCCCCCAGCGCCCTCTATCACGGGCGCAGCTCGAAGCGGACGAGGTTGATCTTCATGTGGGGCTGCGCGGAGTGGCCGGGATCGTGGCCGACGCGCGTCAGGTAAGCGAGATCCTCCGGGATGTGGCCGAGTTCGCGTCGCAGGCCATTCCGGGCGTGGACGGGGTGGGCGTTACGTTGATCAAGTCGAACGAGCCCAGACCGCGGATCCAAACCTGGGCGGTGACTGCGGCGTTCGTCGAAGAGATCGACACCGCCCAATACGAGGATCTCGATGAGGGGCCTTGTCTAACCAGCATGCAGTCACAGAGGCCGGCGGTCAGCGGATCACTCGGAAGCGACCCCCGTTGGCCGCACTTCGGCGGGCGGGTGGCCCGGATGGGGGTGCACTCCGTGCTGGCCTTACCGCTGGTGGTGGACAACCGGGTCATCGGTGCCATCAACTCGTATGCATATGGTCGCGACGCGTTCGCAGATCATGCGGTGCAGCTCGGATCGCAGTTCGCACGACCGGCCGCGGTGTCGGTGTACCACGCACTGCTATTGGATAGTGCGCGGGAGCGGACGGAGCGCCTCCAGCGGGCATTGGTGAGTCGGGCCGTGATTGATCAGGCGATCGGGATCATCCGCGCTCGATCGGGTGTTGACGCCTCAGAAGCCTTCGACCGCCTCGCACGGATGAGTCAAAAGGAAAACGTCAAGCTCCACCTCCTCGCGGAGCGGCTGGTGGAGGAGGCTGTGCGACGGGCCCGGGCGCGGCGAGGTTAGCCTGCGAGTTCGGATAATGCGGCAAGAAGCGCCGGGCGGGATTCGCGGTCTCTCATCAACCGCCCAGCCACGTCCGTGAGGTGTTCCTTCCGACTTCGGGCATAGTCACGCAGAAGGGAAAAGGCTTCTTCCACTTCGACATCGAGTCGTTCACGGAGAAAGCCCTTGGCCTGTTCGATGGTGACACGGCTGGCAAGTGCGGCTCTTAGCTGCGGCAGCACAGTGGAGGGCGTGGGCGAATGCTCCTGAACAAGCGCGACGCACGCGATATGTGTAAGGGTTTGCGCGACAAGCAGATCGGCGTCGCTGAGCACTCCCGGACGGGTGCCGAACAGACCGAGCGCACCAAGGACCGCGCCAGCCGCGCGCATCGGAACGGCATGCACCGATGCGAAGCCGGCGTCGCGCGCCGTCCTGGCGAACTGAGGCCATCGACGGGTTTCGGCCCGCACGTCGGCGATGGAAACGGATTGGCCGGTGGCATAGCAGTCCACGCAGGGGCCTTCGTCGGCCTGAAGCTGGAACAGTTCGACGTCCCGGGCTTGTTCGGAGGTAGCGGCCAGAAGGCGAAGCTGACCGAGTGGGTCCGCGAGGAGGAAACCGGCAGCTTCGACGTCGAGAAGGTCTGCGCACCATTCCGTGAGCTGGGTGAGCAGGTCAACAACGTCAAAGTCATCGAGCAGGCTGTCGACCAGGCTGACCACGGCGGCAAGGACGCGGGTTTCACGGGGCGTATTAGTCACGTTGCCCTCCTCGGCGATTTAATCGGGTTCGAGCTCGAGTCTGCGGTCAAGGATGTCGCGGGCGACATCGGTGGCGCTGCGGCCGGTGGCATAGGCGTGCGCGCGAAGTCGTACCAGGGCCTCGGCCGGGTCGATCTCGAGCTGGGCCACGAGCATGCCGGTGGCCTGGCTGACCTCAGCGCGCGAGAGCGCGTTGAGTTCGGCCCAGGCATTGCTGGTCGGGTCGGCGACGGCGGCTTGGAAGTCACCGTCGAGGAGGTCCAAGAGCGGAATGCCGGCAATTTCGGCGGCGGCGGCGGCGCCGGCCAACTTCTCGCCGGCGAGATGGCCAGGTTGGCGGCGAAAAAGGTCAAGAGCTCCAACGTATTCGCCGGCAACGACCACAGGCACGGCGTACACAGAGCGGATTTGATGGGCGAGCATGGCGGGACCGAAAGCGGGCCACCGGAGGTCATCAGGGTCGGCGAGGTCGACCACCAGAACCGGCGCCCGTTGATTGATCGAATCGAGGCACGGGCCTTCTCCCAGAGTGAACTGGAGCTCGTCGAGCATGCGGCCGGTTACGTCGCTCGAGCCGAGGGTTCCGGCCGTCGCCCCGTCGAAGATGAGGGAGATGGCGGCGGCATCGACGTCGAAGAGGACGACACAGGCCGCGCAAAGGCTGTCGGCGGCTTTGCCCCCCCGGCGGCCATCGATGGCGGCGAGCAGTTGCTGGTGGATTGGCACGACTAACCGAACGAGTTGGGAGTTAGCTCGACATCGTGGGTCATTGGAGACGTCCCTGCCTTCAGCCCGAGAGGCCGAATTATTCCGAGTCAGCGACGAGATGACCTCGGTACGGTCATGTTCGAGATGCCGCCGACAGTTTGACCCTACTCCGAACGCACCCGTAGGGGGGACCAGAGGCCGTGTTCTCAGAAACCGCTGTCGACGGCGTCGTAGAAGATCCGGAACATCGTGCGAGCCAACGTCATCCCATTTGACCCAACCGCTCACCGCCGTCAGCGCGGCAGGCCCAGCAGCCGTTCGGCCGCCACCGTGAGCAGGATCTGCTCGGTGCCGCCGGCGATGGTCAGACAGCGGGTGTTGAGGAAGTCATGCACGATCTTGTCCTCGACGGCGCCGGCCCCTTCGGCCAGATCCATCCGGTATTCGGCCAGCGCCTGGCGGTAGCGCACCCCGATGAGTTTGCGCACGCTAGATTCCGAGCCCGGGTCCTGCCCGCCGACGGCGAGCTGCGCGATGCGCTGGTCGAGCAGCGAGCCGACCTGCGCGGTGATGATCAATCGCGCCAACTGATCCTGTTGTGCGACATCAAGATTGACCTTCGCTGCTGCCTCGAGCAGCTGTTCCATCGGGTTGCCCAACGCGGTGCCCTGCGCCATCGCGATCCGCTCGTTGGCCAGCGTGGTGCGGGCCAGCCGCCAGCCGTCATTCACTGTGCCGACCACCATCTCGTCGGGGACGAACACCCCGTCGAGAAACACCTCGTTGAACAGTGCGTCGCCGGTGATTTCGCGCAGCGGCCGGATCAAGATGCCCGGCGAGCTCATGTCGATCAGAAAGTACGTGATCCCTTTGTGTTTCGGCGCATCTGGATCGGTACGGCCAAGGCAGACACCCCACTGCGCCTTATGCGCCGACGACGTCCACACCTTCTGCCCGGTCAGCTCCCAGCCCCCGTCGACTCGCACCGCTTTGGTACGCAACGACGCCAGATCCGAGCCGGCTCCCGGCTCGGAAAACAGTTGGCACCAGAAGATTTCGCCGCGCAAGGTAGCGGGCACAAACCGCTCCACCTGTTCGGGCGTGCCATGTTCGAGGATAGTCGGCGCCGCCCACCAGCCGATCACAAGGTCGGGGCGCGGCACACCCGCCGACGACATTTCCTGATCGATCAGCAGCTGCTCGGCCGGTCCGGCGCCGCGGCCGTACGGCGCCGGCCAGTGCGGCGCCAACAGCCCCGCTTCGGCCAACGCCGCTTGGCGCTTCTCCGCGGGCAGTGCGGCGATACCGGCGATCGCTTCAGCAATCTGGGGTCGCAGGTCGGCGACCTCGCTCAGGTCGATGGACAGCCGACGGCGCTCACCGGCCTGAGTCAGCTCGGCGGTGCGACGCAACCAGCGGGCCGGCCCGCCGAGGAACTGCCCGATCCCGTAGGCCCGTCGCAGGTACAGGTGCGCGTCGTGCTCCCACGTGATGCCGATGCCGCCGAGCACCTGGATGCAGTCCTTGACGTTGGCCTTCACCGCGTCGATAGCGATGCCCGCCGCGATTGCTGCGGCGATGGAGAGTTGGCGGTCATCGTCATCGCCGGCCGCGCGGGCAGCGTCGGCGGCGGCGACGGCCACCTGCTCGGCACGGCACAGCATCTCGGCGCACAGGTGCTTGATCGCCTGGAAGCTGCCGATCGGCTTGCCGAACTGCTCGCGCACTTTGGCGTAGGCGACGGCGGTATCCAGCGCCCAGCGGGCGATTCCCGCCGCCTCGGCGGACAACACCGTCACGGCCAGGTTTTCCACCCGGTCTGCAACTGTGCTGTCCAACTCGGTGGCTGGCGCCGAGGTGAGCACGACCTGCGACAACGGCCGGGAGAAGTCGGTGGCAGACAGCGGCTCGACGGCTACACCATCAGCGCCCGCGTCGATGAGCAGCCACTTTTTGCCTGCCGGTACCAACAGCAGGGCGTCAGCGACGGCGCCGAGCACCCAGCGCGCTGTGCCGGAGGCTCGCGAGGTGGCACCGTTGAACTCGACGTCGGCGTCGAGTGCCACCCCGGCTGTGCGTTCGCCGGCTGCGAGCGCGGCGCGCAACTCCGGATCAGTGACCACCAGCGTCGCCAGCGCCGACGGCGCCACCGGGCCGGGCACCAGGGCTTTGGCGGCCTCGTCGACCATCGCGCACAGGTCCTCGATGCTGCCGCCGGCCCCGCCGCAGTCCTCGGGGACCGCGACGCCGAACAAGCCCAGATCGGTCAGGCCGCCAAAAACCGGTCGCCAGGCGTCAGGTTCCCCCTGCTCGATGGCCCTGACCGCCGCCGTCGCGCCGGACGTCGCGGCCCAGTCGCGCACCAACTCCCGCGCCGCGAACTGTTCGTCGGTGATGGTGGTTGGCACCTGGACTCCTCGGTAGACGTAATCGGCGCTGCCCGAGACGCCCCGCGCAGCACTAGAACGTGTTCTAATAGTGCCAGCGTTCGACCGTCAAGTCGAATGCCATCGCAGCAGGACATCCCGGTGTCTCGGCGGCACGGAGGTGAGAAATTCGCGCTCGGCATGCGTATCGTTTCGGGCGAGGACGCAAGAAAAGGAGCTGTCCGTCAGATGTCCCCTTCTGTTTCGGGGCCAACGAGCACCGGCTCGGGTCAGCCCTCGAGTTCGTCCCCTGCGCAACCTCGTGAGGTGATGAGCGTGGCGGTACTGGCCGAGTCTGAGCTCGGGTCTGAGGCACAACGCGAGCGTCGCAAACGCATCCTCGACGCGACGATGGCCATCGCTTCGAAGGGCGGGTACGAGGCAGTTCAGATGCGTGCGGTGGCCGATCGCGCGGACGTCGCGGTAGGCACGCTCTACCGGTATTTCCCGTCCAAGGTGCATCTGCTGGTCTCCGCGCTGGGCCGGGAATTCGAGCGAATCGATGCCAAGACTGACCGCTCCAGCCTGACCGGCGGGACGCCGTTTCAGCGGCTGAACTTCATGGTCAGCAAACTCAATCGCGCGATGCAGCGCAATCCGCTGCTCACCGAGGCCATGACCCGCGCCTATGTCTTCGCCGACGCCTCGGCGGCCGGCGAAGTTGATCACGTCGAGAAGCTGATCGACTCGATGTTCGCCCGGGCTATGAGCGACGGCGAACCGACCGAGGACCAGTACCACATCGCCCGGGTCATCTCGGACGTGTGGCTGTCGAACCTGCTGGCCTGGCTCACCCGGAGGGCATCGGCCACCGACGTGAGTAAGCGGCTTGACCTCGCGGTGCGGCTGCTGATCGGCAACGGCGAGAACTCCGCAGTCTGACGTCAGGCCGGTGGCCCGGCGGTGCGTCCGCGGATCAGTTCGGTGTCGAGCACCTCGACTGTGGGCTGGATATTGCCCGCGTGCAAGAGCTCGCCTGCCCGGCGCCCTTTCTGCAGGCTCGGCTGCGTCATCGTGGTCAGACCCCGGCTGATCGCCTCGGATATGCCGTCGAAGCCGGTGACGGTCATCTGACCCGGCGCGTACATGCCGCGGCCACGCAGGTAGTCCATCGCCGACAAGGCTAAGACGTCGGCCGTGCACATCAGCGCGGTGATCCGCGGATTGGCGTCTAGCGCGACCTTGGCGGCGTCGCCGCCGGATGCCGGTGTGTGCTCGTAGCTTTCCACCACAGTCAACGACTCCGGGTCGACACCGGCCGCGGCCATCGCGTCGCGGATACCGCGGATGCGTTCGCTCTGCACCTGGAACGTCGACGAGCGGATGCGTTGGGAGTCGACCAGGCCCCGACGACGGTCACGGCGCAGCCGCATCGTCAACAGTCCGATCTCGCGATGGCCCAAACCGAGGACATAATCGCCGAGCTCGCGCATCGCCCCCCGGTCGTCAATGCCGACCGCGGATGCACCAGGCACTTCCTTGGGCTGGTCGACCACCACCAACGGCAGTCGCCGCTGCTGCACGACCTGCAGGTACGGGTCGTCTCCGGCCGCCGAGTAGACCACGAAGCCGTCGACGCCCGCCGCCAGCACGGACGCAGTCCCATCCGCGATGCTGCGGCTTGGCCCGACGGCCACCAGCATCAGCCCCTGACCCAGCTCCTCGCACGACTGGGCAAGCCCTGCAACGAAATCCAGGGCGGCCGGGTCGCTGAACGAATAGGTGAGCGGTTCGGTGATCATCAGGCCCACCGCCCCGGCCCTGCGGGTGCGCAGTGACCGCGCCACCGGATCGGGTCCGGGATAGCCGATGCGCTTGGCGGTGGCGAGCACTCTTTCCCGCAGTTCGGGGGACAGCTGATCGGGCCGGTTGTACGCATTCGAGATGGTGGTGCGCGATACCTTGAGCTCAGCCGCCAGCGACGCCAGGGTCGCCCGCCGTCGCGGCGTGGGGCTCATGGCGTCTGAGGCTACCGGGCATTCCCGCCGGATCGCGGCCAGATTCTCGCCTTAAGCTAGCGATCGTGGCCTCTATCGACCTCAACGCCGACCTCGGCGAGAGCTTCGGCGTCTGGCGGCTCGGCGACGACGACGCCATGCTCGGCATCGTCACCAGCGCCAACGTGGCCTGCGGCTTCCATGCCGGCGACCCGGCCGGGCTGCTGCGGGTGTGCCGGCTGGCCGCGGATCGCGGTGTGCGCATCGGGGCACAGGTCAGCTATCGCGACTTGGCCGGATTCGGCAGGCGATTCATCGACGTTGCGCCGGAGGATCTGCTCGCCGATGTCGTCTATCAGATCGGCGCGTTGGATGGGCTCGCGCAGGCGGCCGGCTCGGCGGTGTCCTACGTCAAACCGCATGGCGCGCTTTATAACACGATCATGACCAACCGTGAGCAGGCCACCGCCGTCGCGCAGGCGGTGCAGATGGTCGACGCGAGCCTGCCGGTGCTGGGCCTGGCGGGTTCGGCGTTCTTCGAGGAGGCGCAAAGCCGTGGCTTGCGCACGGTGCCGGAGGCATTCGCCGATCGTGCCTACCGACCGGATGGCGCACTGGTATCCCGTCGGGAGCCCGACGCGGTGCTGCACGATCCGACGGCCATCGCCGAACGGGTGGTGGCGATGGTGACTACCGGACACGTCACCGCGGTTGACGGGTCTGCCCTCGATGTGCACGTGAAATCGGTTTGTGTGCATGGTGATTCACCTGGTGCAGTTCAGATTGCGGCGGCAGTGCGAGATCGGCTCAAGGCCGACGGGATTGACCTGAAGGCGTTTTGCTGATGAGGCTGCGGCCCGGGCGTCCGGACATCGAGCGGTATGCGCACCGGTTCAGCGTGCCGGTCGCCGAATCCAGCGCGCCGCTGACGGTGACGTGGCTCGGGGTTTCGACGCTCCTGATCGACGACGGGGCTTCGACGCTGCTGACCGATGGCTACTTCTCCCGGCCCAGCCTGGCGCGGGTGGCACTGGGCAAGGTCGCGCCGTCGCCGGTCCGGGTCGACGGGTGTCTGGCCCGCCTCAAGCTGACCCGGCTGGAGGCGGTCGTTCCGGTGCACACGCATATCGATCACGCGCTGGATTCCGCGCTGGTCGCCGATCGCACGGGCGCGCGATTGGTTGGGGGCGAATCGGCGGCCAACGTCGGCCGTGGCTACGGCCTGGCCGAAGACCGTATCGCCGTCGCAATATCTGGCGAGCCAATTCGGTTGGGCGCCTTCGACATGACGCTGATCAAGTCGCAGCACAGCCCACCCGATCGGTTCCCCGGAGAGATCACCGCGCCGGTGATACCGCCGGTGAAGGCATCGGCCTACCGGTGCGGCGAGGCCTGGTCGACGCTGGTGCATCACCGGCCGTCGGACCGGCGGCTGTTGATTCAAGGCAGTGCCGGGTTCGTCAAGGGTTCGCTGGCCGGCCAACGCGCCGATGTCGTCTATCTCGGCGTTGGCCAGCTGGGTCTGCTGGCCGAGCCGTATCTCGTCGACTACTGGACCGAGACGGTGCGCACCGTGGGCGCAAACCGCGTGGTGTTGATTCACTGGGATGATTTCTTTCGCCCGCTGTCAGAACCGTTGCGCGCCTTGCCCTATGCGGGCGACGACTTGGACGTAACACTGCGTGTTCTGAGCAAGCTGGCCGAGCAGGACGGTATCGCGCTGGATATGCCGACGGTGTGGCGGCGCGAAGATCCGTGGGCCCAAATTTGACGCTACTTCTGGCTCTGCTGTCGCTGGCGGCGGTTTTGGCGTTCGCGGTTGCCCGTCCACGGGGTTGGCCCGAGGCGTTCGCCGCCATCCCGGCTGTCGTCATCCTGATCGCCGCCGGCGCAATCTCAACGCACGATGCGGCTGCAGAGGCGGCCCGGTTGTCGCATGTCGTCGCGTTCCTGGGCGCGGTGTTGGTGTTGGCCAAAATGTGCGACGACGAAGGCCTGTTCGAGGCGGCCGGGGCGGCAATGGCACGTGCCCGCTTCGGATCCCAACGCCTGCTGCGGCAAGTGTTCGGCATCGCCGCCGCGATCACCGCGGTGCTGAGCCTGGACGCCACCGTTGTGTTGCTGACGCCGGTGGTACTGACCACCGTGCGGCGGCTGCGGGCACCGGTGCGGCCGCACGCCTACGCGACGGCCCACCTGGCCAATGCCGCGTCGTTACTGCTTCCGGTGTCAAACCTGACCAACCTGTTGGCTTTTCACGTCGCCAACGTGTCCTTCATCAAGTTCACCGCGGTGATGGCGCTGCCCTGGTTGGCCGCGATTGGCACCGTGTACCTCGTCTTCCGGGTGTTCTTCCGCCGCGACCTCAGCGTGCAGCCTGAGCCCGAAGACGACGAGCCGGCACCGCAGATGCCGGTGTTCGCGTTGGTGGTGGTGGCGCTGACGCTGGCCGGGTTCGTGATCGCGGAGGCCGCCGGGGTGGCGCCGGCGTGGGCGGCAATCGCGGGGGCGGCGGCGATGGCGGTACGCAGCCTGACCCGACGGCATACCACCGCGGTGGCGATCGTGCGCGCGGTGAACATACCGTTTCTGGTGTTCGTGTTGGCGTTGGGCGTCGTGGTGCAGGCGGTCATGCAAAACGGTGTGTCCGACCGGATGGCCGAGATGTTGCCGTCCGGTTCCGGTTTGGCCGCGCTGCTCGGCTTCGCGGTGGTGGCGGCGGTGCTGGCCAACGTCGTCAACAATCTGCCCGCGACGCTGGTGCTGGTACCGCTAGTCGCGCCGAGCGGGCCGGCGGCGGTGCTGGCCGTGCTGATCGGTGTGAACATCGGCCCCAACCTGACCTATGTCGGCTCCCTATCAAATCTGCTGTGGCGCAGCGTGTTACGCCGCTACAACGTTCCGGCCAGCGTCGGCGAATACACCAGGCTCGGGCTGTGCACGGTGCCCACGGCGTTGGTAGCGGCAGTGCTGGCACTGTGGGCCGGGGTGCAGTTACTGGGGCTGTAGACCTCGGTGTGACGATTGCGCAGCCGTTAGCGGCTCTTCGTAATCGAGAGTGCACCTAAGGCTCGGGATATCCCGGTGGTCATCAGCGGGCGCTTAGAAGCGCTGCGCCGCAACGCCCTCGGATTCCGCAACATCACTCACTATCGAATCCGTTCACTGCTGCACAGCGGCTCACTCCCACGCACTCGTCAATGGACTCTGAATTTACGAAGGGCCGGTGATGGCACTGGTGAGAGGTGTTTTTTTGGGCGTGCATCGGTGACTTATTTGGTGTCCGTGACGACGACGATCCGACGGATGAAGGTGTTTTCCACAGCGGAGTGAAGGAGAAAATCGGCGACGTTTGCGCGGGATGTTGAGGGGAGGATCGGCAGTTTTGTGACATTCTCGAGCACGGTAGCGGTGTATCGGGTGCTGTCCCGGTTGTTCAACGCCCCAGGGTATTCGAGGGTCCATTTCAGATCGCTCGCAGTCAAGAGAACTTCCGACGCGGCTTTGTCGGCATATTTTTTGCGCAGCGCTGTGCGGAAGATCAGGCCAGCCAGAAATGATGCCTTGGCAAGAGAGTCGCCGACTCCGAACGCGGAGACGACGACGAAGCGATCGACCCCTGACGTTTTCGCAGAAGCGATGACGGCACGGATGGTGTCTGTGATCAACGTGGGGGTTTCGCGGACGTTTTTCACTCCGAGCGTGCTGATGACCGCGTCGTGGCCCTGGGCTGCCGTCGCGATCACGGCGGCGTCGGTGACGTCGCCCATGACGATTTGAGCGCGAGAGTCAACGTTGGCGTCGGCCCGCCGAACGAGGGCGGTGACCTGGTGTCCCTGGTCGAGTGCCTTTTTGACGAAGGGGACGCCGGTGCGACCGGTTGCTCCAAGGACAAGAAACTTCATCATATTTCACTTTCTGTTGAGGGATGAATGGGCGTGCTGGTGAATGCGGGTTCTGGCCCTGCATCGTGGCAACCACCCGTCCATCGCCGGAGAACCGTAAGAATCATTGACGACATTAGTCAATTAAGCTGACTAATGTCAAAGCGGAGTCCAAGCCTGCTGGCGCCGCAGCCCCTGGCGGCTCGGGCGAACGGGAAACGGGGGCGAAAGACTCAGCGCGGCCGGGTTTACCGCTCGTAGGGGTCGGTGATCTCGCGGAGTTGATCCAGGATCTGGTGCAACAACGTGAAGTTGCGGGTGCCCAGGTAGGCCTTCCACTCCGAGAGGATCTCGTCGAATGTCACCTTGGCCACCTCGAGCGCCCGCCGGCCACGTTGCTCGATCACGATCAACCGGGCACGGCCATCCGTGGGATCGGGGACCCGGCGGACATAGCCCAAGCGTTCCAGTTGATCGACCAGCACGCCGGCGCTCTGCTTGCTCACTTGCGCCTGGTTCGCGAGGTCCGTGAGACGCGAACCGTCCTGGGCGATGCGTTGAAACACACGGCACTGGGCGAGGGTCCAGTCGTCGAATCCGGCATCCTGGAGGGCCTGGAAAATCCGGTCCTCGGCGTATCGGTACGGGATGAACAACGACACCCCTAGATCAACCCGTTGCTCGTCGTCCATGCCGCTCTCGGCTCCATTCGCCCACTGTGATCCCACGAGGTTCACACCCCCACGCCGATGCCGCCAAGCCAGATCGCCGCAGACCCGACCGCGGCGGCGCGTGCGCAGCGCTGCGCAAGCCCCATCTGGCCCTCAGCGAATTCGTACTTCTTGCTGCTGTCAACGGTACTGCTGTATGACTACAGTAGTAAAGATATTTTACTAGTGTGGTGGTTGGAGGGTCGCATGAACAAGGGGACGGCCAATTCGCACCCAATGCGAACGTGCCGGAGATTACTGGCAACCCCGCGTATTCGTTTTCCAGCACTCTCGATTACGAAGTGCCCCGTTAGCGGCGGTACGCCGCTGGCAGCGGCATACCGAGTTCGGCCATCACGCTGCGCAGCGTCGCGGGGTAGTTGGTGATGATGCCGTCGACGCCCATAGCGATTTGTGCCCGCATGTCGTTGGCGTCGTCGACCGTCCACGGAATGATGCGCAGCCGCAAGGAATGTGCCCGATCAACCAAGGACTTATCGACCAAAGAGTAATCGGGCGAAAGGATGCTGACGCCAACCATCGTGGCGCCAAGCACCGGATCACCGACGACTGCGGGGTTGACGCCGGCCAGCCAGGGCGAGTCCGCAATCCAGGTCTGCGAATTCCATAAGGCCACCAGAGGAATCGCCGGCTCCGCCTGGCGCACAAGCGGCAATGTGCGCCAGTCGAAGCTTTGGATTTCAACCCGGTCCACTTTGCCTGCCGACCTGACGGCAGCCAACACCACGTCGACGAACTCTTGCGGCCCGGCCGATATGGCCGGGCGATCGGCAGCGACCTTGGTTTCGATGTTGAATCGCACATCGGCCCGATACGAGTCGACGAGTGAGAACACCTCCGGCAAGGTGGCTATCTTGTTGCTCCGTACCACTTCCGCCTGCGGGAATTGGCTATTCGGCTTGCCGCAGTCAAGCATTCGGATCTGCCCCAGACTCAGCTCGTGCACCTGTTTTCCAACGTAGGGATACGACGGGTCACCGGCGAAAGCCGGCCGGGTGTCGGCGCACTGCTGCGGCTCGATGATCGGGTCATGCCAGACCAGCGGCTGGTGATCCTTCGTGATGTTGATGTCGAGTTCCAGTGTGCTGACACCCAGTTCGAGCGATTTGGAGAATGCCCGCAACGATTCCCCGGTCGCCTGGCCGCGGCCGCCGGCGTGCGCCTGCAGGTCGAATGTCGGCAACTCCGCGGCCGCGCGCGGTGCCGTCGCCAGTGCTGCAACGGCCACCAGCACTGCGCCGAGACGCACCGGCCATCGGGCAGCCAATGTGACTAGCGCCTGCGCTGACGCGCGATCTCAGCCAGCACCACTCCTGCGGCCACCGCCGCGTTCAACGATTCGGTGGGCCCGGCCATCGGGATCGACACCACGGCGTCGCAGCTCTGACGCACCAGCCGCGACAGCCCCTTTCCTTCCGATCCGACGACCACCGCCACAGGGCCAGAGGCGTCCAGATCGTCGAGGACGGTGTCTCCCTCGGCGTCCAGTCCGACCAGCTGCAGACCGCGATCGGCCCAATCCTTCAGTGTCCGATTGAGATTGGTGGCTCGCGCGATGGGTATCCGCGCGGCGGCGCCGGCGCTGGTCCGCCATGCCACCGCCGTCACCGAGGCGGAGCGCCGCTGCGGGATCAATACCCCATGACCGGCGAACGCCGCGACCGAACGAACGATCGCACCCAGGTTGCGTGGATCGGAAATGTTGTCCAACGCAACCAGCAATGCAGGCGGGGAATCCAAGGCCATCTCGAGCAGCTCGTCGGGGTGAAGGTACTCGTAGGGCGGCACCTGCAACGCGATCCCTTGATGCAGGCCGTTAGTCGTCATCCGATCCAGGTCGGTGCGCGGCACTTCGAGGATCGCGATACCGGAATCGGCTGCCCGCGTGACGGATTCGGTGAGCCGCTCGTCGGCTTGAGCTCCGAGCGCAACGTAGAGCGCGGTGGCCGGAACTCCGGCGCGCAGACATTCCAATACCGGGTTTCGTCCCAAAACAGTTTCGACGTCGTCGTCGCTGCGTTTAACGGGCCGGCGCTGCTGCGCCTTGAGCCGTTTGGCGGCCGGATGGTAGGGCCGCTGATGCGCTGGCGGAGTGGCGCCGCGGCCTTCTAGCCCGCGGCGGCGTTGGCCGCCGGAGCCCACGGTCGGCCCTTTCTTGGTGCCGGGTTTGCGGATCGCTCCGCGGCGACGGGAATTACCGGCCATCGGGCTGGGTTCCCAACGACCACTGCGGGCCGTCGCCGGTATCGGTGACTTCGATGCCAGCGTCTTTGAGCCGATCGCGAATCTCGTCGGCGAGCTTCCAGTCGCGCTGCACGCGAGCCTGTTCGCGCCGCTCTAGCTCGGCGCGCACCAACACGTCGACCGCTGCCAGCGCAGCCGATGTCTCGTCGTGTGACTCCCAGCGCTCGTCGAGCGGGTCGCAGCCGAGAATGCCCATCATCGCGCGGATGGCGCTCGCGTTGGCCATCGCACCGTCGTGGTCACCGGCGTCGAGTGCCCGGTTGCCCTCCGCGCGGGCGTGGTGTACCTCGGCCAGCGCGACCGGCACCGCCAAGTCGTCGTTGAGTGCGTCGGCGAACCGCGGCGCCCACTGGCCCGGTTCGATGGCGCCGACCCGGTTGCGCACCCGATGCAGGAAGTCCTCGATCCCGACGTAGGCGTTGACCGCATCTTGTAGCGCAGTCTCGGAGAACTCCAGCATCGAGCGGTAATGCGCGCTGCCGAGGTAGTAGCGCAGCTCGGCGGCCCGGACACGCTGCAACATAGCGGGGATCGCCAACACGTTGCCCAGTGACTTGCTCATCTTCTCGCCACCCATGGTGACCCAGCCGTTGTGCAACCAGTACCGGGCGAATCCGTCGCCGACAGCGCGGCTCTGGGCAATCTCGTTCTCGTGATGAGGGAAGACCAAATCCATTCCCCCGCAATGGATATCGAACTCCGGACCCAGATACTCGTGCGCCATCGCCACGCATTCGGTGTGCCAGCCGGGACGGCCGCGCCCCCACGGCGTAGGCCACGACGGCTCACCGGGCTTAGCACCCTTCCACAGCGTGAAGTCGCGCTGGTCACGCTTGCCGGTAGCCACTCCCTCGCCTTGGTGGACGTCGTCGATCTTGTGTCCAGACAGCTGGCCGTATTCGGGGTAGCTCAGCACGTCGAAGTAGACGTCGCCGCAGCCGGTATAGGCGTTGCCGGTCTCAATCAGGCGCTCGATCAGCTCCACGATCTGGGTGACGTGACCGGTGGCCCGCGGCTCAGCCGACGGCGGCAAGACGCCCAGGGCGTCGTAGGCGGCGGAAAACGCCCGCTCATAGGTGGCCGCCCATTCCCACCACGGCCGGCCCGCGGCGGCGGCCTTGTTGAGGATTTTGTCGTCGATGTCGGTGACGTTGCGGATGAACGCGACGTCGCAGCCCCGCGCCATCAGCCAGCGGCGCAGGATGTCGAACGCGACGCCACTGCGGACGTGGCCGATGTGCGGCAGACCCTGCACGGTCGCGCCGCACAGGTAAATCGAGACGTGCCCGGGCCGCAGCGGAACGAAGTCACGCACGGCACCGGTTGCCGTGTCGTATAGCCGCAGGTGGGCGCGATCGGTCACGACGTGCCAGCTTACCGGGCCAATGCTTTGCCGATGACCAGCGTGGGTCCCACGTAGCGGATTCGATTGCGAAAGTCCCGGGTCAGGTGTGCCAGGCGCGAATCGCGGCGACGACATCAGCCGCCGCGTCCTCTTGGAGGTAGTGCCCGGCACCCTCGAGGATGACGGTTTGATGGTCGGGGAAGGCCGCCTCCCATCGTCGGCGTTCGGGATCGCCGACGAAAGAAGCGACCCGAATCCGACAGCGGCGTGCAGAAAGTTGCACGACCACACGGCGAGCGTTAGATCAGTCCTCGGCCTCGATCAGCAAAGCCGTGGCGATCGCGGCGCGGCCCTCACCGCGACCGGTCAACCCGAGCCCGTCAGTCGTGGTGGCCGACACCGATACCGGCGCGCCCAGCAGATCTGACAGCAGTTGTTGCGCCTCGGCGCGGCGCGAACCGACTCTGGGACGGTTGCCGATGACCTGCACCGCCGCGTTGCCGACCCGGTAGCCGCGCCGGGCGATCAATTCGGCGACATGGCGCAGCATGTCGACGCCGCTGACCCCGGCCCAGCGTGGGTCGTCGACACCGAACACGTCGCCGATGTCGCCCAGGCCGCACGCCGAGAGCAGCGCGTCGCACAACGCATGCACGGCCACGTCGCCGTCGGAATGCCCGGCGCAGCCGTCGACGTCGGGAAACAGCAGACCAAGCAGCCAGCAGGGCCTACCGGCTTCGATCGCGTGCACGTCGGTGCCCAGCCCTATCCGCGTGCTCACTGCATCACAATCGCTTGGGCCAGCAGGATGTCCAACCGAGTGGTGATCTTGAAGGCCAGCGGGTCGCCGGCGACCACCTGCACCTGACCGCCGATGTGCTCGACCATCGACGCGTCGTCGGTGAAGTCCGCCCACGCACGGTCAGCGGCGCCCTGATAGGCACGCAGCAGCAGTTCGGTGGCGAATCCCTGCGGAGTTTGGACGGCGCGCAGGCTGGCCCGCTCCGGCGTCCCCACCACCACCCCGTTGGCATCGACCGCCTTGACGGTGTCGGAAACCGGCAGCGCGGGCACCACGGCCGAATGCCCGGCCCGCAGCGCCTCGACCACGCGCACCACTACCGCGGGCGGTGTCAGCGGCCGGGCGGCATCGTGGACCAGCACGAAGTTGGGTTGTTCTGCATCTGTGACCGCCGCGAGCGCCCGGCTCACCGACTGCCCGCGGTTCGCGCCTCCGGGGACGACGGTCGCGTGGCGGCCGAGGATCAACTTGGCCTGGCCGGTGCGGTCGGCCGGCACCGCCACCGCGATGCGGTCGACGACACCGGACTCCAGAAGACAGCTGACGGCGCGTTCAACCAGCGTGCGGCCGTCGAGGTGAAAAAACGCCTTGGGCACACCGGCGGCCAGCCGTTGGCCCGACCCGGCGGCCGGGACCACCGCGACGGTGTCTGTCACTCGGGCCCCTGCGCGTCAGGGATTCAAGAAGCGGCGGCGAGAACCTCGTCGAGGATGGTTTCCGCCTTGGCGTCGTCGGTGCTTTCGGCCAGCGCCAGCTCGCCCACCAGGATCTGCCGCGCCTTGGCAAGCATGCGCTTCTCGCCGGCGGACAGGCCACGTTCCTGGTCACGGCGCCACAGGTCGCGAACGACCTCGGCGACCTTGTTGACGTCGCCGGAGGCAAGCTTCTCCAAGTTGGCCTTGTAGCGGCGGGACCAGTTGGTCGGCTCTTCGGTGTGCGGTGCGCGAAGCACCTGGAACACCTTGTCGAGGCCCTCTTGGCCGACCACGTCGCGGACGCCGACGTACTCGGCGTTATCAGCGGGTACGCGAACTGTCAGGTCGCCCTGCGACACCTTCAAGACGAGGTATTCCTTTTGTTCCCCTTTGATGGTTCGGGTTTCAATCGCCTCGATCAACGCAGCACCGTGGTGTGGATAGACAACGGTGTCTCCGACCGCAAAATTCATCAGTTTCGAGCCCCTTTCGTTACTCCATGCTAACACGCCACGCCGACACGTGGGGAACAACTGCGCAGGTCAGGGGCACCACACATGAAGAGAGGGGGTTGACAGACGGGAGAATTCATGCAAGGCACCGACCTATCGGGAACCCGATGGGCGCCCCCCGGAGGGGCTCCAGGTTTGCGCTGTTCGGCACGCTCAAGATCATACTGCGCTGCGCTACGGCCCTTTCAGCGCCCTGCGCTGCCGCCGTCTTATCGACCTACTACTGTGCATAGTCGAACCGCATTGCCACGAGTCGGCCGAGCAGGAGGCTTTGAGTGAATCGCTTCGACTACCGCCGGTCGACCAGGGTCGCGGCGCTCGCGGCAGGCTGCTTAATCGGTGCCGTCGCGGTCGCCGGCTGCAGCGCCGGCCAGCTGTCTCAGACCGCCAGCCAGGAGTCGGCCGTCGACGGTAGCCAAGCGGTGATCAAGAACGTCGCACTGCGCAATGTCCGGATCCAGGCGCAGCAGAACACCGACTTCATCAGCCCGGGCGCGACGGTCGACCTGGTACTGGTGGCCATCAACCAGTCGCCGGACGTCGCCGACAAGCTGGTCGGCATCTCCTCCGATATCGGCAAGGTGACCGTGACCGGCAATCCCACGTTGGCCCCCGGGGGGACGCTGTTCGTCGGCACGCCAAGCGGACAGAGCAAAAAAGCGGTGGACGCTGTGGAGTCCGCGGGCACCGTCAAGGCGACAGTGGCACTCGACAAGCCGATCACCAATGGCCCGAACTACAACTTCACCTTTAATTTCGAGAAGGCAGGCAGCGTGACCTTGGCGGTGCCGATTTCGGCACCGGAGCCTCGGCCGGTGTCGGCCGAGCATCCCTAAATTTGTCGGTCGCGCGGGATAACGTCACCGCGTGGCCAAGGCACGTTCGCAGTACCGCTGTTCGGAATGTCGCCACGTCACCGCCAAGTGGGTAGGACGCTGTTTGGAGTGCGGCACCTGGGGCTCCGTCGACGAAGTCGCGGTACTCAGCGCTGTCCGAAACGGCGCCCGCCGCTCAGTGGCCGCCACCTCAGCTGCGGTTCCGATTAGTTCGATCGAACCCAGCGGCACCCGCCATTGCCCCACCGGTATCGATGAGCTGGACCGGGTGCTGGGCGGCGGCGTGGTGCCGGGCTCGGTCACCCTCCTCGCAGGAGATCCTGGGGTGGGCAAGTCGACACTGCTGCTCAAAGTCGCCCATCAGTGGGCGGAGTCCGGCCGGCGCGCGTTGTATGTGTCCGGCGAGGAGTCGCGGGGACAGATCCGGATGCGCGCTGACCGGACCGCCTGCAGCCATCACGAGCTCTACCTAGCCGCCGAGTCCGACCTGCACGCAGTGCTCAGCCATATCGAGGCGGTGCAGCCGACGTTGGTCGTGGTCGACTCGGTGCAGACCATGTCCAGCACCGACGCCGACGGCGTCACCGGCGGGGTCACCCAGGTGCGCGCGGTAACCACCGCGCTGACCGCCGCGGCGAAGACCACCGGTGTGCCGCTGATCGTCGTCGGGCATGTCACCAAGGACGGGGCCATCGCCGGGCCCCGATCACTGGAACACCTGGTCGACGTCGTGCTGCATTTCGAGGGTGACCGCAATTCGCTGCTGCGGATGGTCCGCGGTGTGAAGAATCGTTTCGGTGCGGCCGATGAGGTCGGTTGTTTTCTATTGCAAGACAACGGAATCGAGGGTGTTGCCGACCCGTCCGGTCTTTTCCTGGATCAGCGGCCCCAGCCCGTCGCGGGTACTGCCATCACGGTGACCCTCGACGGTAAGAGGCCCCTGATCGGCGAAGTCCAGGCGTTGCTGGCAACGCCCGGGGGCGGCGGCTCGCCGCGACGCGCCGTCAGCGGAATCGACCACTCCCGGGCGGCGATGATCGCCGCGGTGCTGGAAAAGCACGCGCGCCTCAAGATCGCGGTTAACGACGTCTACCTGTCCACCGTGGGCGGCATGCGGCTGACCGATCCGTCGTCGGATCTGGCCGTCGCGATCGCGCTGGCTTCGGCGTACGTCAGCCTCCCGCTGCCGGCCACCGCGGTGATGATCGGTGAAGTCGGATTGGCAGGCGACCTTCGGCGGGTCAGCGGCATGGAACGACGGTTGGCCGAAGCCGCCCGGCAAGGATTCCGCACAGCGCTGATCCCACCGGGCTGCGATGCGGTGCCAAGGGGTATCGCGGCGCTGGAGGCGGCGACCATCGTGGCAGCGCTAGAGCACATGCTCGACATCGCCGAGCACCGCGGGAACGTCCCGAAGCCACCACATCGGTTGGATATGGCGCAGAATGACTAGCAATGACTTCTGGCAAGGCATCGACAAACGGCGCGGTACCGGCGCCGCGTCCCACCCTGCGTGAGGCCGTCGCACGGCTGGCGCCGGGAACCGCACTGCGCGACGGCCTGGAACGCATTCTGCGCGGCCGGACCGGCGCCCTGATAGTCCTTGGTTGCGACGACAGTGTGGAGGCGATCTGCGACGGCGGATTCTCCCTCGACGTGCGGTATGCGCCGACCAGGCTGCGGGAGCTGTGCAAGATGGACGGCGCGGTGGTGCTATCGACCGACGGCAGTCGGATTCTGCGGGCCAACGTGCAGCTGGTGCCCGACCCGTCGATAGCCACCGACGAGTCCGGGACCCGGCATCGCTCGGCCGAGCGCGCCGCCGTCCAGACGGGCTACCCGGTGATCTCGGTGAGCCACTCGATGAGCATCGTTACCGTCTACCTCGGCGGCGAACGCCACGTGCTGGCCGACTCGGCGACCATCTTGTCGCGAGCGAACCAGGCCATCGCCACGCTGGAGCGGTACAAGACCCGGCTTGACGAGGTCAGCGGGCAGCTGTCACGAGCCGAGATCGAGGACTTCGTCACGCTGCGCGACGTGATGACGGTGGTGCAGCGACTCGAGCTGGTTCGCCGGATCGGCCTGGTGATCGATTACGACGCCGTCGAGCTGGGCACCGACGGGCGTCAGCTGCGGCTCCAGCTGGAGGAACTGCTGGGCGGCAACGACATCGCGCGGGAACTGATCGTGCGCGACTACCTCGCCAACCCGGAACCGTTGTCCAAAGAGGAAGTCGGGGCCATCCTTGCCGAGCTGGATGACATGTCCGACACCGAGTTGCTCGACTTCACCGCGCTGGCAAAGGTTTTCGGATACCCGTCGACCTCGGAGGCCCAGGACGAGGCGATGAGCTCACGCGGTTATCGCGCGATGGCCGGTATCCCGCGGCTGCAGTTCGCTCACGCCGACCGGCTGGTCCGGGAGTTCGGGTCGCTGCAGGGTCTGCTGGCGGCAAGTGCCGGCGACCTTGAGGCGGTCGAGGGGATCGGCGCGATCTGGGCACGGCAGGTGCGCGAGGGGCTTTCGCATCTGGCCGAATCGACTATCGCCGACCCGCTCGGCTAGAAGGCCGGCGCCCGGCGACGATGCAGTGGGGGCACCCTCAGCCGCGTAGCGGCGAGCGGGACGCGAAGCGCGACGAGGAGAAGCCGGGCAGTCGGGTTAGTTGCCGGGGCCGGGCGACGGACCAGGCGCCGGCCCAACCGGCGCGGGGCTAACGGGCGCGGGGCCGACCGGCGCAGGGCCGGGCATTCC
>NZ_JBATXN010000126.1:0-4167 GCF_049673265.1 Mycobacterium sp.
GCGAAGAGTTACTCGGGCTCTCTGACCAGGCGATGTCGCGGATCCGGGGCAAGTCGATCGGCACCGTCTTTCAAGACCCCATGTCGGCGTTGACGCCGGTCTACACCATTGGCGATCAGATAGCCGAAGCCATCAAGGTGCATAACCGCGGGATCAGTCGAGCAGGTGCCCGTAAGCGCGCCATCGAGTTGCTCGAGCTGGTCGGCATCGTGGCGCCGGAAAGCCGGGCGAGGGCTTTTCCGCACGAGCTGTCCGGCGGCGAGCGACAGCGGGTGGTGATCGCGATTGCGATCGCCAACGATCCCGACCTGTTGATCTGCGACGAACCGACCACCGCGCTGGATGTCACCGTGCAGGCACAGATCCTCGACGTGTTGCGGACCGCGCGCGACGTCACCGGCGCCGGTGTGCTGATCATTACCCACGACCTGGGAGTGGTGTCGGAGTTCGCCGACCGGGCGCTGGTCATGTACGCGGGACGTCCGGTCGAGATCGCAGGAGTTGCAGAGCTTTACCGTGACCGCCGGATGCCCTATACGGTCGGGCTGCTGGGTTCGGTGCCGCGGCTGGATGCCCGACAAGGCACCCGGCTTGTGCCGATCCCCGGTGCTCCGCCGACGATGACGGCGCTGCCCGATGCCTGCCAGTTCGCGCCGCGCTGTCCGCTGGTGATTAGCGAATGCCGTTCGGCGGAGCCCGATCTCGTCCCCATCCGGGCCGGTCACCAGGCGGCGTGCATCCGCACCAACGATGTCGCTGGACGCAGCGCGGCCGACATCTATCACGTGTCAACGCAGCCGGTTGCAGGCGATACCACCGGCACCGACCGTTCGGTGGTCCTGCAAGTCACCGACCTTGCCAAAACCTACCCACTGACCAAAGGTGTCGTTTTGCGCAGGCGGATCGGTGAAGTTCGTGCGGTCGACGGCGTCAGCTTCACCTTGCAGCAGGGCCGCACTTTGGGCATCGTCGGCGAATCCGGTTCCGGCAAATCAACCACGTTGAGCCAGATTCTCGAACTCGCCACACCTCAGGCCGGTGCGATCCAGATTCTCGGCACCGACGTCGCCGGCCTCGACAAAGCCACCCGTCGCAAGCTGCGCACCGAACTGCAGGTGGTGTTTCAGGATCCGGTAGCGTCGCTGGACCCGCGGCTGCCGGTGTTCGACGTCATTGCTGAACCGTTGGTTACCAACGGGTTTGACCGGCAACGCCGCGAGGAGCGGGTCGCCGAGTTACTAGGAATCGTCGGGCTGAATCACGCCGACGCCAGCCGCTATCCAGCGGAGTTCTCCGGCGGGCAGAAGCAACGAATTGGTATCGCGCGCGCCCTGGCACTGCGGCCGAAGATCCTTGCGCTCGACGAGCCGGTCTCGGCGCTCGACGTGTCGATTCAGGCTGGCATCATCAACCTGCTGCTTGACCTGCAGCGACGGTTCGGATTGTCCTATCTGTTTGTGTCGCATGACCTTTCGGTGGTCAAACACCTGGCTCACCGAGTGGCAGTGATGTATCGAGGCAAGATTGTGGAGCAGGGCGATGGCGAGCAGGTGTTCACCAACCCGCAGCACGAATACACCCGGCGACTGTTGGCCGCGGTCCCACGAGCGCACTCGGATATCGGCGGTGGTTAGCATCTATTCGACGATTCGCAGGCTTGCACTGCTGGCCACCGTGCTGATGTGTGTGATCGTCACGGGTTGCTCGGACGGCTACCAGGATGTGGTGGGGCGTCAGGCCGTCCGGGTCGGCACCTCGAGCGACATCAACCCACGCGACCCGGCGACTCTGCGCGACGGCGGCGACCTGCGGCTTGCGATCAGCTCGTTTCCGCCGAACTTTAATGAGTTGAACATCGACGGCAACACCGCCGATGTCGGTTCGGTTGTCACGCCGACGCTGCCGGGGGCGTTCATCACCCAGGCGGACGGGTCGCTGAAACTCAACACCGATTACTTCACTGATGCCGAGTTGACCAGCGCCAGCCCGCAGGTCGTCACGCTCACGATCAACCCGAAAGCGGTGTGGAGCGACGGCACCCCGATCACCTGGGAAGACATCAAATCAGAGGTCGACGCATGCAGCGGACACGACAAGCGCTACCTGATCGCCAGCAGGGCCGGGTTCGAACGGGTGAAGTCGGTGACCCAGGGCGTTGACGACCGCCAAGCGGTGGTCACCTTCGCCCAGCCGTATGCGGAGTGGCGCGGGATGTTCGCCGGTGGCATGCAGCCGCGGAGCATGACGGAGAACCCGGACGCCTTCAACAAGGGCCAGCTCGACCACCCTGGCCCGTCGGCCGGGCCGTTCATCGTGTCCAGGATCAACCACAGCGCACAGCGGATTGTGCTGACTCGCAATCCCCGCTGGTGGGGCCGCAAGCCGCTGCTGAACTCGATCACCTTTCTGGTGCTGGACTCCACCGCCGTCATCCCCGCCCTGCAAAACAACGCGATCGACGCTGCCGGCGTCGGCACGCTCGACGATATGGTCACGGCCGAGCGCACACCGGGAGTGGTAATCCGCAGCGCGCCGGCGCCGACGTGGTATCACATGACTTTCAATGGCGCGCACGGATCCATCCTCTCCGACGACAAGCTGCGGCTGGCAATTTGCAAAGGCATTGACCGCCAAGCGATTGTCAATGTTGTTCAGCATGGCCTGACCAGTCACCCGAAGCCGCTGGACAATCACGTTTACGTCGTCGGCCAGGTGGGCTACCAAAACAACAGCGCACCAGCCGCTTACAACCCTGACCAGGCCCGCAGAGAATTGGATGCCCAGGGCTGGAGGCTCAACGGGGCCGTGCGAGAACGAGACGGTAAGCAGCTAGTCGTCCGCGACGTACTTTACGACTCGCCGGCCGCGCGCCAGATCGCCCTGGTTGCCCAGCAAAACCTGGCACAGATCGGTGTCAAGCTGGTGCTGGACGTCAAAGCCGGCAATGGATTCTTCAACCAGTACGTGAGCGTCGGCGACTTCGACATCGTGCAATTCGGTTGGGTCGGTAACGCTTTCCCGCTGTCTGCGCTGCCGCAGATCTATACCTCCGACGGAGAGGGCAACTTTGGCAAGATCGGCAGTGCAAGCATCGACGCCAAAATCGATCAGACGCTGTCCGAGCTGGACGAGAATGCGGCGCGCGGGCTGGCGAACCAGGTCGACACGATGATCTGGCAGGAGGGCTTCAACTTGCCCCTTTTCCAGTCGCCTGGCGATATCGCGGTGCGCAAAGATCTGGCCAACTTCGGTGCACCCGGGCTGGCCGACGTCGACTACACCGCGATCGGATTCATGCGCTAGGCGCACAGCTCGATACGTTGCGCACCCTTGACACCGTCGTATCGCGCTGGTGTGCAGGTCAATACGATCACCTGGCCGCGCTCGCCCAGGGTGTTGAACACCTCGGCCATCTTGACCAGTCGCTGCGGGTCGGTGAAGCCGAGGGCGTCATCGATCAGAATCGGAACGGCGTCCTCGTCGGCGACCAGCGCTGCTCCGGCCAGCCGTGCCAAGATGCCCAGTTGCTCCTTGGCTCCGCCCGACAGTGATTCGTACGGCACCGTGCACCCGTCGAGCGTGCGGTTGAGGATGCACAGGTCCGTGTCGACGTCGACCTCGAAACTGGGGCCGAAGACCGGACGCCCCAGCCGCTGCAATTCGGCACGGAACGGCTCGACGTAACGAAGCCGTGTGGTGTCGCGGTGGCGGACCATCACCGCGCGCAACAACTGGACGGCACGGGCTCGGCTACCGACCCGGACGTGCTCGCTGCGGGCGTGTTCACGGCGGGTCTCAGCGGCGTCGAGCTTTCCGTTGCGGCCCTCCGTGCCGAATAACGTTAGCTCCACCCTGATCTCGTGCAACGTGCGGGTAATTTCGTCGTGCCGCGTTTGCAATGCCTGGGCCGCCTCAGCGGCATCGGCCAGTTCGGCGGCCGCAGCGTCTGGTTCCGCGGCGGTCAGTTGTTCGGACAATTCGGCGACCCGGGCTGCTGCCGTTTGCGCCACCTGCAGCTCTTCGGTAGCGGTGGCCTCCAGCGTTTCGTCGGTGACGGCTGCGCGCTGCTGGGACAGCCGGTCGCCGACGGCAGCCAGCTCGGCGCGTTGACCAGCCAGCTTCTGCTCGGAAAGGGTTGCCTTGGTCGACATTTCGGCGAGTTTGGCC
>NZ_JBATXN010000127.1:0-1521 GCF_049673265.1 Mycobacterium sp.
GTGCTTCGGCGCCAGTCCGGCGATCGCCGCCGACCGTCGACACCGACGCAGTCGAGTTGGCGGCAAAGGTATTGCGCTCCGGCGAACCCGCGGCAATCCTGATCGGTGGCGACGCCACCCGCGGCGCGGGGTTGACGGCCGGTGCCCGCATCGCGGCGGCCACCGGCGCCCGCTGGTACTGCGAAGTATTCCCCACTCGGCTGGAACGCGGCGCCGGCGTACCCGCCGTCGAACGGATCGCTTACTTCGCCGAGGCCGTCGCGGCTCAACTCGACGGTGCCAAACACCTGATCTTGGCCGGGGCCGCCGCACCGGTGTCGTTCTTCGCCTACCCGGGCAAGCCGAGCGATCTGGTGCCGGAGGGCTGCCAAGTCCATGTGCTCGCCGAACACGCCGGTGCCGCAGAGGCTTTGACGGTGTTGGCCGACGAGGTAGCGCCCGGCACGGCTGCTGCTGTCGCCCCGCCATCACGTCCGCAACTGCCGACCGGTGCGTTGACCGCCGCGACGGTGGCCGACGTGATCGGCGCACTCATGCCCGACCGCGCGATCGTCGTCGACGAGTCCAACACGTCCGGTGTACCGCTGACGGCAGCAACCGCCGGCGCGCCCGCCCATGACTGGTTGACACTGACCGGTGGGGCCATCGGATTCGGCATCCCCACCGCCGTCGGCGCGGCCGTTGCCGCGCCGGACCGGCCGGTGCTGTGTCTGGAATCTGATGGATCGGCGATGTACACGATTTCGGGCCTGTGGACCCAGGCGCGGGAGAACCTCGACATCACCACGGTGATCTACAGCAACGCCGCCTACGACATTCTGCGGATCGAGTTACAGCGGGTCGGAGCCGGCTCGGCGCCCGGCCCTAAGGCACTTGACCTCCTCGATTTGTCCCGTCCCAAAATGGATTTCGTCAAGATTGCCGAGGGCATGGGAGTTGCGGCGCGGCGTGCCACAACTGCCGAGGAGTTCGCCGACGCATTGGGCGCAGCCTTTGCCGAACCGGGCCCGCACCTGATCGACGCGGTGGTGCCGTCAATCCTCGGTTAGTTCAGCAAGGTGGTTGACCAGCCAGTCGGCCAGCCTATTGATGACATCAACTCCGGTTTCGAATGTGCCGTCGTGAACTTCGGCGGCCAGCGCGACGCCCATGTGCCCGGATCCGCTGGGGACGATGGCGAACTGGCGCACCAGGTACTGGCCATGCGTCCCCGGACCCCAACCGCCCTTGGCCGCAAGGTCTTTAGCGGCCAGTCCCCAGCAGTGATCGGCACAGAGGTTGCGCATCAAATCGACTACGGGGTCAGCATCGGAAATGCTCGGCAGCCGGGCGGCGAACTGCGCCTGCCGGACCAGCGACCACTGCGTTTGCCCGAATGCTGTGTAGCCGGGGCGAAGTCGTCGTGACTCGACCGCGGTGGTTGTGTCGCCCGCGTCGTGGATGACGGCTTGCACCTTCTTTGCCGCCTCGGCCGGGTCTCCGAGTTGGGTCCACAATTCTTCGGATGCGGCGTTGTCGGAT
>NZ_JBATXN010000128.1:0-21926 GCF_049673265.1 Mycobacterium sp.
GATCGCCTGCGACAGCATGATGACGCCGCTGCCGCCGATGTTGAAGGTGCCCGCCTTGCCGGCCATCACGGCCCGCTCCAAAGCACCCAGGGCGTCCTGCTCGTGCAGTAGCTGCAGCCGTGCGTCGCGGCCGAGCACCGTCGGAACCAGCGGCCCGGCCAGATACCGCGACAGCGTGGTCTCCATCGCCGGGCCGATCATGTTCGCCAACCGCAGAATCGTGACCGCGATATCGGGCCGACGCCGCCCGAGCCCGCGGGTGTAACCCTCGATGTCCAGGCTGTCTTTGGGAAAGCCCTCCCGGAACGGACGACGGCTGCTGCTGTCCTCGGTGAACATCACCGGATCGTGCGGGCTGGACCCGTAAACCTCAGACGTCGACTTGAGCACCACTCGACGCACCGACGGCGCCTTCTGGCAAGCCGCGAACAGCTGCATCGCGCCGAGCACGTTGATTTCCTTCAGTGCCGCCCCGCCGCCGGACCGCGGCGCAAACGACGCCGCGGCAGCATGCACCACCGTGTCGACGTCGCCGTTTCGAATCACCTTGGCGACAAAGGGGTTGCGGATGTCGGCGCGAACGAACTCGGCGCGGCCCATCCGACGCAGCATGTCCTTGCTGGGCGCAACCGCATCCACTGCGATGACCCGGTTGATCAACGGGTTTTGCGCCAGCCTGGCGGTCAGATAGCCGCCCAAAAACCGACAGGCACCGGTGACCAGCACGACCTTCGGGTAATGCACGGAATCGCTGCTGTCGCCGCCAGTGCCACTTGGGTGCTCGCCCGACGAATCCACGTTGCTAGCCTAACGGCGTCCTAGCCGACCGGCTACGCGGGCGAGCCGCGGCGGTCGTTGCGAGAGCTACTTTCCGAGTTTTCTGCGCTGCACCCGGGTACGGCGAAGCAGCTTGCGGTGCTTCTTCTTCGACATCCGTTTGCGCCGCTTCTTGATTACTGAACCCATAACTCCGCTATCTGTGTGGCGGCCCGAGTCCGCCGTGGCCGGGCATGTGCAATAACCCGCACACTCTACCCAACAGGGCGGGCCCCACGAAAAAGCGCCGGCGGCGCCTGGATGCGAGCAAGTCCGCCGCGAGACGTAAGCCACTGCGACGCCCACCGGCGTGTCCTCGGGGAGGTTTAGGTGTCGCGGCCCCCCAACCACCCGGCCTCAGCCGGCGTCGAAGTAGGAGCTCTCCAGCATGTCGTGCACGGCCTTCGCGTGCACCCGGAAGGAGCGCCCCACCCGGACTGCGGGTAGCTCACCGTTGTGAACCAGCCGGTAGACGGTCATTTTGCTGACCCGCATCAGTGCTGCCACTTCGGCCACAGTCAGGAATTGCGTCCGGGGCGGCTGGCCGTCTACTGAACCAGCGTCTCGTCCTGATTTACCGCCAGCTGAATCCCGTGCCGATGGCCCGTTCATAGACGTCATCGCAACCCAATCAGTCAGGCATCTGCAGTTCCAGCGGCTTCCCCTCCGCTGGCACCAACAGGTGCATACCAAGAGGAGAATAGCGGGACTAGTGGGGTTACTGCGACGGGTGAGGGCAAATAAATAAAATTCTATAAATTACTCTGATGTAATTCTTAGCTGCTCAGAGCGGGTTTTTGCGGCCCGCACCGCCTCGCCGACGGCCGCCCGCAAACCGCGGCCCTCCAGTTCCCGCAGCGCAGCCGCGGTCGTGCCGCCGGGCGAGGTAACAATCGCACGCAGCCGCGCCGCGGTGGTGTCCAGCGAGAGGTCGGACGCCTTCTCGCCGGGCGCTCCGCGGTCCTGTTCCATTCGGTCCAGCAACATCGCCGCGGACCCGGCCATCGTCTGGGCAACCAGCTCGGTGGACACCGAGCGGCTCAACCCGACGCCCACGGCGGCGTCCACCAACGCCTCGACCATCAGGAAGAAGTACGCCGGCCCGGAACCGGAGACGGCCGTCACCGCGTCGAGGTGTTCCTCGGGGACCGTCAGCACGGCGCCGACCGAGTCCAACAGCGCGGCGACCTCTTTGAGCTGCTCCTGGGTCGCAAACCGGCCCTTGGCCATCGCGCTGATCCCGGCGCCGACCAGGGCCGGCGCGTTCGGCATCACTCGCACCACTGGCGTGCCGGCGGGCAGCTTGGATTCCAGGTAGGTCGTGGTGACGCCCGCCGCGACCGAGATCAATACCTGGTCAGGGGCGTCGTCGCTGGACTCGGCCGCAAGCTGGGTGATCTCGGCGACCACCGAAGAGACGTCGGAAGGTTTCACCGCGATGATCACAAACGTCGCGTTTTCCACCGCATCGCGCACCGACGTCACGAGCACCGAATACGTGTCCGCGAGGTATCGCGCGCGGTCGGGCATCTGCTCGGCTACCGCAAGGTCTTTGACTTGGCGCCCGGCCCGCAGCAAGCCCGATAGCAGGGCTTCGCCGATACTGCCCCCGCCGACGATTGCGATTCTCGCCATGCCGCACAGCATGGCAGACCGCGATGGCTTTCGGGCGTAGCGGGTGTTACGGGTAGCTAACGTGCCGCGGGCACCATCGCCAACTGGCGGGCCTGCACCACGATGCGGCCCTCGCAGTCGACCACGGTGTGGTCTTCGTCGAACCAGTCCTGCCCGATCTGCATGCAGGTGCACACCACCCGCAACCAGCCGTCCGCCGGCAGCGCGCGCAGGTAGGCGGTGAGCTGCACGGTCGGCGCCCAGCCGGTGCGGTTCACCGCGAAAGTCACCGGCGCCGACACGTCTCCGCACATCAACGCGAACAGCACGTCGGGCGCCAGACCGCGCGGCCGCACCCACATCTGGATCACCGGCGGCCGGCCGTCGGTGGGGCCCAGCGTCGAGACCAGCGGCCGCACATCGCAGCCCTCGGCCAGATGCACCAGCCCGGCCATCGGGTGGCCGGGACCGATCGGCGCGACGTCGTCAGGCGGCTCCGGGTCCATCAGCCCCACCACCGGATTGGCCGACAGCAGCGGCGGCGCGTGGTGCTCCGGCTCGCCGAGGGTGACCACCGCGTGCACTGCGGCGCGTTCACCTTGGACGAGCTCCACGTCAACCACGCTGATCCGCCGGCCGCGCTTGCGGATCGACGTCACCATCTGCATCGGACCAGGGTCGGGGGCCCACAAGAAGCTGCCCGAGACCGCGACCGGTTGAATGCCCGGGTGCCCGCCGTTGGCCGTGCGCGCCGCGTTGGCGCACAACGCCAGCATCGCCCCGCCATGCACCTTGGGCCCGATGGTCCAGTGCTTGTTCAACTCGCCGGCAAAGAGGCCGGGTTCGACCTCGCGCAAAGCCATCGCGTTGCTGAATGACGCGGACATGAACTTGTGAGACTTCCTTCGGGCGTCAGCGCAGCAGGTGCGTGCGGGCGAATTGCAGCGACTCGGCCAACATAGCCTCGCGCTCGTGGGCTGAGCGCGCCGAGGAGGTGGACACCTCCAACACGACGTGGCCGGCGAAATCGCCGGCGGCCAGCATCTCGCACACCTCGACCACCGGCTGGTTACCGCGGCCCGGCGCCAGATGCTCGTCGGCGGGCATCCCGGTGCCGTCGCACAGGTGCAAGTGCACCAGACCCGAACCCATCCGTTGCGCCATGTCCACCGCGTCGGTGCCCGCCGTCGCGGTGTGCGACAGGTCCAGCGTGTAGTGCGCGTGGTTGCCGTCCAGCGGGTCGTAGGACGGCGCGAACGCCGATATCCCCGGCCCAGGCCCGCCGCCACGCCTGCGTATCCGCTCCTTCAGCTGCTCAGCCCTAAAGAACCGGTCGGCTCTGAACGGGAACATGTTTTCCACGGCCACCAGCACATCGCTTGATGCCTCCAGGCTGGCGACTTGCTCGGAGAACCCGTCGGCGTAACGCCGTTGCCAGCGGAACGGCGGATGCACGACGACGGTTTGGGCGCCAAGTTTTTCGGCGGCGCGCACGCTGCGTTCCAGCTTGGAAATCGGGTTAGCGCCCCACACCCGCTGCGAAATCAGCAGGCACGGCGCATGCACCGACAACACCGGCATCCGGTAGCGCCGGGAGAGTTTCTGGACGGCGTTGATGTCCTGGCTGACCGATTCGCCCCACACCATCAGCTCGACGCCGTCGTAGCCGAGCTTGGCCGCGTACTCGAAAGCGGCCTCGGTCCTCATCGGGTAGACCGAGGCCGTCGACAGACCGACCTTGATAGCTGGGCGCACGCGGGTTTCGCTGGGCGCCTAGCCGGATTGCAACAACGCTAACGGCCCCAGTGTGACCAGCGCCCCCACTGCCACCGCGATCAGCGTGCTGCCGATGTCCTCGGTTTTGCGGACCACCCGCACACCCACCACCAGGCCCAGGATGACGAGCACCGAGAGCACCAGCGCCACGATGTTGTTCCACCGCCACAGTTGGTCGAACGCGATGAACAGCCCGGCACCGAATCCGACAGCCAGAATCGACTGCAGCACAACCATTCCGCCGGCCCGCATGGTTTCGGTTCGGGACCACGGACGAGCATCGACGTCCACGTCGTGGAAGTCGTCGGCGAGGTCCTCGGGGTAGTCCTCCTCGTCGGCGACGTCGGCGACATCCCGATAGGCCGCGTCCGGACGCGATTCGACGCCGTCCGCGACGCTCTTCCCGCGCGACCGGCCGGCGAACGAACGCAGGTACGAGCGCACATAGGCGGAGTCTTCGCCGCCGAGTTCGGGGTCCCGCACGTCGGTATCCATCACGTCGACCGACATTCCGGCGTAGTCCTCCAGCGGGTCGGGGTTCATCCCCTCGGCGCCCGAGCGCTCTGCCAGCTGGTCTTCCGCGCCGCCGGAACGGCTGGCGTCGACGCGGACGTTGTTGCGCGACGGCAGCGGGTACGGGCTGCGCTCGGGGCGCGATTCACGCGAATCGGGCCGTGATTCACGGGGGCGAGGCGGCGGCGATTCCGGCCAGCGCGGCTCGGGTTCAGACCAATAGCGAGACTTCTCCGCGGGCTCGTCGGAAACCACCTCAGCGAGCCGAGCAGACCCGTTGGCGCGGGGGGCACGGGCCTCCGGAGCCGGTTGGCTGGCCGTTTCGGGTTCGATGTCGTCGTCGATCACCGGAATTTCGCCGGTCAGCTCGGCGACGGTGACCGCGTCGGCGTTGCCGCGGCGACGCCGACGGCGGTTGGGAACCGGGGCGCCGATCGTGCCGTTCTTGGCCAGCAACTCGGCAACCGAGATGGGTCGTGTATTCGAGCTGTCGTGTGGTCCGGTCATGTCTTGTCGCCATTCCGCTTAACTCGCTGGCTTTTAGCATCCCGCACGGAAGTCTCGACGAGGGCGGTTCCGTCAGCTTCGCTGTCGAGTTTGCGCAAGATGAGACCTTCTCGTAGCGCCCACGGACAAATGTCCACTGTTTCGATCGACAGCGCTCGCATACTCGCCTCTGCGACCAAAGCGCCCGCCACGATTTGCGGCGCTCGCTCGGCGCTCACTCCTTCCAGTTCCGCACGGTCAGCGGTCGTCATCCTAGATATGAAAGATATGAGTTGTCTGAGGCTGTTCGCGGTGAGTGTGCGCTTGACCCGGGGCCCGGCGGCCGACGGCGCCGCACCGGCCAGTCGGGCCAGTGAACGGAAGGTCTTCGACGTTGCTACCGCGAGATCGGGGCCACCGGCCTCCAGCATTTTGGCGCTGGCTTCGCCCAGTTCGGAGTCCAGCCAGTCGCGCAGCATCGCCACCCGGCGCCGGCCGGGCGGATCGTCTTTGAGCCATTCGCGGGTCAGCCGTCCGGCACCCAGCGGCAGCGACAACGCGACTTCGGGTTCCTCGTCGACGCCGTTGGACAACTCCAGCGAGCCGCCGCCGATGTCGAGGTTGATGATCCGGCCCGCGCTCCAGCCATACCAGCGACGCACCGCGAGGAAGGTCAGCCGCGACTCGTCGACACCTCGCAGCACTTGCAGCTCGACACCGGTCTCTTTACGCACCCGGGACAGCACATCCTCGGAGTTCTTGGCGTCGCGGACCGCGGAGGTGGCGAACGCCATCAGTTCGGCGCAGCCCGAGCTGTCCGCGATCTTTTCGAACTCGTCGATGGTTTCGATCAGCTCGTCGGCGCCGCGCCGGGTAAGTTTGCCGGAGCTGTCGATCGACTCGGCCAACCGCAGTGTCGCCTTGGTTGAGCTCATCGGCGTCGGATGTCCGCCGCGGCGGGCATCCACCACGAGCAGATTGACCGTGTTGCTGCCGACGTCGAGTACTCCTAATCGCACGAAACACAACCTTACGGCTGAGGCGCGGCATGGTTCGTTTGGACTACCGTGAAAGCCGTGGCAAATTCACAGCCAAATCATCCCGGCGAAGTCGAATTGGACTTTGCGCGCGAATGGGTCGAGTTCTACGACCCGGACAATCCCGAGCATCTGATCGCCGCGGACCTAACCTGGCTGCTGTCTCGCTGGACCTGCGTGTTCGGCACTCCGGCCTGCCAGGGCACCGTGGAGGGACGTCCGGACGACGGGTGTTGCTCGCACGGGGCATTTTTGTCCGACGACGACGACCGGGCCCGGTTGGACGACGCTGTGTCGAAACTCACCGACGAGGACTGGCAGTTCCGCGACAAGGGCTTGAGCCGGAGGGGCTACCTCGAACGCGACGAGCACGAGGGCGAGAAGGCTTGGCGCACCCGCAAACACAAGGGCGCGTGCATCTTCTTGAACCGCCCCGAGTTCGAAGGCGGGCCGGGATGCGCGCTGCACAGCAAAGCACTGAAGCTCGGCGTGGCACCGCTGACGATGAAACCCGACGTCTGCTGGCAGCTGCCCATCCGTCGCAGCCAGGAATGGGTGACCCGCCCGGACGGCTCCGAGATCCTCAAGACCTGGGTCACCGAGTACGACCGCCGCGGCTGGGGTGCCGGCGGTGCCGATCTGCACTGGTATTGCAGCGGTGACCCGGCCGCGCACGTCGGCGCCCAGCAAGTGTGGGAGAGCCTAGCGGACGAACTCACCGAGTTGCTCGGTGAGAAGGCCTACGCCGAGCTGGCCGCAATGTGCAAGCGGCGCAGCGCATTAGGGCTTGTCGCCGTCCACCCGGCAACGCGGGCTGCCGAGTAACGTCCCCGTTGAGCTGGCATCCGTCGCCCGCCGCACCACGTTGGCGCGGGCAGCCCGGGCGTCTGGAGGTCTGGTACGCGACCCTGTCCGACCCGGTGACACGGGCCGGTCTATGGGTTCACTACGAGATGGTGTCCCCGACCGCGACAGCGACCCGCGATCCCTATGCGCACGGTTGGGCGAGCTGGTTTCCGCCCGACGGGCCACCGCACACCGAACGCTTCGGACCGGAGCCCGTCAGACCGGCCACCGGATCGGCCTGGCTCACGGTTGGCGACGCTCGAATCGCGTTGGAAGAGTTGGCCGGACGAGCCGGGTCGCTGACATGGGACCTGAGCTGGAAGGACAGCGGTGCGCCGCTGTGGACCTTCCCGCGGCCGCTGTGGGAACGCGAACTGCTGCCCGGTGCGCAGGTGGTTGTCGCTCCGACCGCGCAGTTCGCCGGCTCGCTGCGCATCGGCGGCACCACCCACCGGGTCGACGGGTGGCGCGGCGCGGTGGCCCACATCTACGGGCACGGAAACGCCAACCGTTGGGGTTGGATCCACGCCGACCTCGGCGACGGCGACGTGCTGGAGGTGGTGACCGCGGTGTCACGCAAAGCCGGTCTGCGCAGGCTTGCGCCGATGGCGTTCATTCGATTCCGTATCGACGGAAAGGATTGGCCCGCAAGCGTTTTACCGTCGGTGCGGATGCGGACCACATTGGGCCTGCGACACTGGCAGCTCGACGGCCGTATCGGCGGTCGCAGGGTGCGCATCCGCGTCGACCAGCCCGCCGAGCGGTGCGTAAGCCTGGGCTACACCGATCCCGACGGCGCCGCCGCGGTGTGCACCAACAGCGAGCAGGCCGACATTTACGTCGAGGTCGGCGACCGCCGCTGGTCGGTGATCGGCACCGGCCACGCCGAGGTCGGCTTGCGAGACGCCGAGTAGCGTCAGCTCTCCAGTTTGTAGCCCAACCCGCGCACCGTCACCAGATGTATCGGATTGGCCGGGTCCGCTTCGATTTTCGACCGCAGCCGCTTGACGTGCACGTCGAGCGTCTTGGTGTCGCCGACATAGTCGGCGCCCCACACCCGATCAATCAGCTGGCCACGGGTCAGCACCCGTCCGCTGTTGCGCATCAGATACTCCAACAGGTCGAACTCCTTGAGCGGCAACGTGATCGGCTCCCCGTTGACCGAGACGACGTGGCGCTCGACGTCCATTCGCACCGGACCTGATTCCAGCACGCCGTCAGTGATCTCCGAGTCGTCGTCGCCGTGGCGGCGTAGCACCGCCCGGATCCGGGCGATCAGCTCACGCGCCGAATACGGCTTGGTCACATAGTCATCCGCACCCAGCTCCAGGCCGACGACTTTGTCGATCTCGCTGTCGCGCGCGGTCACCATGATCACCGGCACGCTGGACCGGGATCGCAGCTGCTTGCACACGTCGGTGCCGGACATGCCGGGCAGCATCAGGTCGAGCAGCACGATATCGGCGCCGGCACGGTCGAACTCGGCCAGCGCCGACGGACCGTCGGTCACCACGGTGGCCTCGAAGCCCTCCTTGCGTAGCAGAAACGCCAGCGGATCAGCCAGCGATTCTTCGTCCTCCACAATCAGGACACTGGTCACGAGCGCAACTCCTCAATCAGCGGACCGGTCATCGGTGTAGTTCTTCCTCTCGTTGGGGCTCTCGTTGGGGCATCTTGGGCCGGATTTCGCGCTCGGGCGGTTGGTCGGGTTGTTCGCACGCGGCGTCGTAGGCCGGGATGGACAGGGTGAACGTCGACCCGGTTCCCAGCTGGCTCCACAAGCCGATCGTGCCGTTGTGGTTGGCGGCGACGTGCTTGACGATGGCTAGACCGAGCCCGGTGCCGCCGGTGGCCCGCGAGCGCGCCTTATCGGCGCGGAAGAACCGCTCGAAGACCCGCTCCTGGTCTTTGCGGTCGATTCCGATGCCGCGGTCGGTGACGGCAATCTCGATGTTGTCGCCGCGGCGACGGCGGCTGATCGACACGAGCGAGCCGCGCGGCGAATACGCGATCGCGTTGGACACCAGGTTGGCCAGCGCGGTGACCAACAGCGCCTGTTCGCCGTGCATCTTCAAGCCGCTCGGCTCGTCGGTGCACACCGTGATATCAGCGTTGTCCGCAGGGACTTTGTGGCGTGAAATCGCTTCGGACACAACGGTATCGACGTCGACGGCACCCATGTCCGGCAACCGTTCAGCACCCTGTAGCCGGGACAGCTCGATCAGCTCGCTGACCATGGCCCCCAGCCGGGTGGCCTCGACAAGCACCTTCTCGCCGAACCGCCGCACCGTCTCCGGGTCGTCCGCGGAGGCCAGCAAGGCCTCGGCGAGCACCGACATGGCGCCGACGGGGGTCTTGAGCTCATGGCTGACGTTGGCCACGAAGTCACGTCTGGTGGCCTCCATCCGGGCGTATTCCGAGTGGTCGTAGACAAACACCACGGCGAACCGGCGGTCCTGCTCACTGAGCAACCGCACCTGCCCGTGCACCGACACGCCTGATCGTCCGGGGACCGACCGCTTGCCTTTGCCCGGCAGCAGGTCGAACTCAACATCTGCGCCGTCGGCCAGGGTCTGGCGCGCCGCTTTCCAGGCCTGGTCGTCGAGCTGACGCTCACGCACCAGGCCGAGCTCGCGGGCCCGGCCGTTGTGATAGACGACGTCGCGGTGACGGTCCACGACGGCAGTGCCCAGCGGCATCAGCGCAACGATGCGCTCCAGCATCTGCGCGACGGTGATGCCGGCCGCTTCGACGGCCACTCGATGGCGTCGCTCCAGCGTGCGCGGCGCCAGCCGCGCCCCCACCGTGGCACCTACGACCAATGCCACGAGAACCAACACCCCGGCCAGTGACAGGGCCGAGAACACAGTCACATAAAAATCCTACAAATCCGGTGAACGCCAACCCAGCAGCGCAAGGCCAAAATCGGACATGTCACACGCTACGAGACAGGTGTTCTATGGCAGTTCACCTCACGTTAGCCCTTTTGCCTGCAAAAAGGGTTTAACGGCCACCTTGGCTGGCCACCGCGGCCGCGCCGGCGGCCGCGGCTTCGGGATCCAGATAGCTGCCGCCGACGACCGTCGGGCGCATATCAGCGTCCAAGTCATAGCGCAGCGGAATGCCGGTGGGGATGTTCAGGCTCACGACTTCCTCGTCTGACATGCCATCGAGGTACTTCACCAAGGCGCGCAGCGAGTTGCCATGAGCGGCGATCAGGACCGTCTTGCCGACCCGCAGATCCGGCACGATCACGTCGGTGAAGTACGGCAAGAACCGGACAACCACGTCGGCCAGGCATTCGGTCAGCGGCCCGCCACCGATGTCGGCGTAGCGCGGATCGGTGTCCTGGCTGTACCGGCTGCCCTCCTCGATCGGCGGCGGCGGGGTGTCATAGCTGCGCCGCCACGCCATGAACTGCTCCTCGCCGTAGCGGTCCTTGATCTCGGCCTTGTTGAGCCCCTGCAGTGAGCCGTAGTGCCGTTCGTTGAGCCGCCAGCTGCGCCGTACCGGGATCCACAGCCGATCGGCGGTGTCCAGCGCCAGGTGCGCGGTGGTGATGGCTCGACGCAGCAGCGAGGTGTACACCACGTCCGGCAGCAGGTTGTGCTCGGCGATCAGCTGGCCGCTGCGCACAGCCTCGCCGCGGCCCTTGTCGGTTAGGTCGACGTCGACCCAGCCGGTGAACTGATTGCTCGCATTCCATTCGCTCTCGCCGTGGCGGAGCAGCACCAGCGTGGCTACCGCGTTCCCCATGGCCGCCAGTCTCTCACGGGGGGCGTGCGCCGGCAGCCGGCTAATCGTCGTCATCAATCAAATGGGCGAACGCCTGCAGGTTTTTCAGCGACTCACCGCGCGAAACCCGCCACTCCCATTCCTTCTGGATCGACGACCGAAAACCCAATTCCAGCAACGTATTAAAGTCAGCATCTACTGCTTCGAGCACCTGCCCGAGCACCCGGTCGATCTCGGCGGCGTCCACCGATGCCAACGACATTCGGCCCACCAGGTAGATGTCGCCAACGTTGTCCAGCGTGTAGGCCACGCCGTAGAGGCGGCGGTTGCGTTTGAGCAGGAATCGGTAGACGCCCTCGTGGTTCTCGTCGGGCTTGCGACAGACAAACGCTTCGATGCGCACCGAGTGCTCGCCGATGCTCAGGATGGTGTTGGTCTTGAGCTTGCGCTCGCCGGGCAACTCCACGATCACGCCCGGCAACCCGCCGTGCGCCCCGGGATGCCGGGAATACGTGAGGTCGCTGGCGTCCAGCGTGTCCTCGATCACCTGCTGGACGTGGGTCACCGGCGCCGCCCCGCGGTCGTCCGCGCGGTTCATTGGCGCCACTCCTCGATCCCGGCTTCGCCGGCATCATCGTCGCCGGCGCGGGTCACGCCCACGCCTCCCTGCGCGACGGCCGTCGACGGGCCTGACTACCCCGGCGCGCCGATGCCAGATTCCGCACTGAGCGACGAGCGGTGAAGTCGCCGATCGCGCGCCGGTAGCTGGCCAACAGTGCGTCGACGGTGCTGTCCCAGGAGAACGTGGCGGCGTGCTCGACGGCCGAGCGACGCATCGCCCGGGCCTGCGGCCCGCCGCCGAGCCGCAACAGCTGTTCGATGGCGAGCGCCCACGGTTCGACGTCGTGACCGGACACCAGCGTGCCGCTGACCCCGCCACGCACCGCGACCGGCAGCCCACCGACCGCGGCGGCCACCACCGGTGTCCCGCAGGCCTGCGCCTCGAGGGCCACCAGACCGAAGGATTCCGAATAGCTGGGCACCGCCACCAGGTCGACCGCCTGGAACAGCCGGGCCAGATCTTCGCGCGACTGCGGGGGCAGGAACGTCACCCGCGCAGTGATGCCCAGTTCATCGGCGAGCCGAACAAGCCCGTCCGGCGTCGCCTGCCCGCTGCCCGACGGCCCACCGGCGACGACGATGTGCACCCGCGGCAGTTTGGCTGCCGCGCGTAGCAACACGTCGGGCCCCTTCAACGGTTGAATGCGCCCGACGAACGCCACCACATCGGCGTCCGGCGGTAACCCCAAGGCGGCCCGGGCGGCGGCGCGATCGCCGGGACGAAACACGTCCAGGTCGACGCCGGGGTGGGCGACGTCGATCCGGGCCGGGTCGGCGTGGTGCAGCGAAACCAGCTGTCCGGCCTCGTCTTCGGTGTTGGCAATCAACCGGTCGGCTTCGTCGACAACCTGCTGCTCGCCGACTGTGCGCAGCGGCGGCTCTGGTGTGTCACCGTCGGCCAGCGCCGCGTTCTTCACCGCGGCCAGCGTGTGCGCGGTATGCACCAGCGGCACCGACCAGCGGTCGCGGGCCAGCCAGCCAACCTGACCGGACAGCCAATAGTGCGAATGCACGATGTCGTAATAGCCGGGCTCATGGGCCGCTTCGGCACGCAGCACGCCGGCAGCGAACGCACACAGCTGAGTGGGCAGGTCGTATTTGTCCAGGCCTTCGAACGGCCCGGCGACCACATTGCGCACCAACACACCAGGTGCCACCCGCACGGTCGGCGGATCCGTGGACGCGGTGGCACGGGTGAAGATCTCCACCTCCACGCCCCGGCGAGCGAGATGCAGCGCGCTCTGCAGCACGTAAACGTTCATCCCGCCGGCGTCCCCGATACCGGGCTGGGCCAGCGGCGATGTGTGCACCGCCAGCACCGCAACGCGACGTGGATCGGTCAGCTCGGAGGTGTCCAGCCGAGAAAAGTCACTGTGGCCCACCTTGTCATCTTTGCAGGACCGCTCGGGCGCGCTCCGGAGACGCAGGTCAGGCCGACGTCTCGGTGACAGCTTCCAGCTCGACTACCGGCGGCCGGGCGCGGCGCATGGCAGCCAGCGGATCGGCATACAGGCCGGCCAGCGACACGATGCCGGCACCGGCCTCTTGCACCCGGTTGCCGAACGCGGTGACCCGAATGTCGCGGCGCGGCAACACCGAACGAGCCGCGAACGCCGCCTCCACGTGTTCCATGCCTTCCGGATACTCGGTGAACGCCTGCCCGCCGACCACCAGGTCGTCGGGGTTGAGCAGATCGCGCAGCAAGGCGACTGCTTCACCGAGCACCCTGGCCCGCTCGGCAAGCAGATCTTTGGCTTGCTGATTGCCCTGTCGCGCCGCACGCAGCAGCTCGGTGATGGCCGACGGGGACCCGTCGTTCCGGGCCGCCACGATGCGCATCCGGCGTGCCGCGGCGAGCACCGCCTCGTCGCTGACGGTGGATTCCAACAGCCCGGAACCGCCGAGCAGCTCCGATTGTGCGGGCAGGTGGGCGATAGTGCCGGGTCCGCTGCCCGGACTGTGCACCCGCCCGCCGATTGACAGCGCGTAGCCCACCGTCTCGCGCGCATAGATGTAGAGGCTGGTTGTCGCGTTGGGCCCAAACCGCCGCATGCCGAGCAGCAGTTCGGCCGCGGCCATCGCGTCGACGTGGGACGCCACCGAAACCGGCAGACCCAGCGCCTCGGCAAATACCGTTCCGACCGGTGCATCCCGCCAGCCCAGCCGGGCATGGTCGACGTGCCCGCTGGCGCCATCGACCGTGCCGCCGATTGCCACCCCGACCCACAGGGCGCGCCGCCGATGCCACCGCCTCAGGTACCGCCGGGCGCCGTCGGCCAACGAGGCCAACGCCGGCCCCTGCGCGCTGCGCGGTGTCGGGGTCTCGACGACGTCCAGGGTGCGGCCCAACAGGTCGGTGGCCACGATGCTGGTGGTTCGTGCCCCGATGTGGATGCCCAGCGTCAGGTACGGCTCGTGGTTGACCTCGACCGGTACTCGGGGACGCCCGATGGCGCCGGATACCGCCAGGTCGGCACGTTCCCGCAGAATGTCGGCGTCCAATAGGGCGGTGACTTGGCGGTTTACCGTCGCAATCGACAGCGACGTGGCTTTGGCGATGACGTCGCGACCTATGGGTCCGCGCAGCCGCACAGCCCGAAAGACCGATGCTGCGGCGACGTCGGACAGCTGCAGCAACGGTGCCACTACGCGGTGAGCTGGCCGGCGTCTTGCCGGCGCGGAATGACTATGAGTGGAGGTAAAAGTGGTTGAGCGCACGTTGGGTGTCCTTGTCCGAGTTCCGGTGGCGGGTCCTGGACCGCACCATCACGAGCGCTTCGGTTCGCTCAGGCGCGGCTAGCTGCGCGGCAACAACACGCACAGTCCGCGAACAGACACGCGGATGTGTAGCCGGACAAGGCACTGGTGTACACACGAGGAACTTAGCACGCTTATCAGAGTTATTAGAGTTATCCAGATGACGACCGATGACGCGCACGCGACCGCCACGGCTCAGCACAGCGGCGAGGAACGCGTCGCCGTTATCACCGGTGCCAGCGCCGGGATCGGCGAGGCGACCGCGAAAACCCTTGCCGCCCAAGGTTTTCACGTGGTGGCGGTGGCGCGCCGCGCCGACCGGATCGATGCGCTGGCCGCCGAAGTCGGTGGAACCGCGATTGTGGCCGACGTCACTGATGGCGCGGCGGTAGACGCATTGGCCGCGCAACTAACCCGAGTCGATGTGCTGGTCAATAACGCTGGCGGCGCCAAGGGTCTGGAGCCCGTGGCCGAAGCCGACGAGGAGCACTGGCGGTGGATGTGGGAGACCAACGTGCTGGGGACGTTGCGCGTCACCCGTGCGCTGCTGCCCAAATTGATCGACTCCGGCAACGGCCTGATCGTCACCATCACCTCGGTCGCAGCCATGGAGGTTTACGACGGCGGCGCGGGCTACACCGCGGCCAAACACGCCCAGGGCGCGCTGCACCGCACGCTGCGCGGCGAGCTGTTGGGAAAACCGGTGCGGCTCACCGAGATTGCCCCGGGAGCGGTCGAAACCGAGTTTTCGCTGGTCCGGTTCGGCGGTGATCAGCAACGTGCCGATGCCGTCTACGAGGGCATGACGCCGCTGGTGGCCGCCGACATTGCGGAGGTAATCGGCTTTGTGGCGTCCCGGCCGTCGTATGTCAACATCGACCAGATCATCATCCGGCCGCGCGATCAGGCAACCGCTAGCCGCCGGGTCGGCCGCTAGCTGAGGTCGTCGTCGTCGGAGTGCCCGACAACGTCGGCGCATCGCGCGGAGTGGCCGGGGCGCTGCGCGGTATCGACACCGGCGACGGCTTGGCCCCGCTGGCCGGCGGCAGCGCCGACATCCCCACCCAGGTGTCCCAGTCGATGGCCCAGTCCCAGATGTCGCCGTCGGAATAGGACAGCTCGATCGAGCTGCCGGTCACCTCGACCGGGTCGCCGTAGATCGCGCTGCTGAAGTACTGCTGGGCGTCGGACGTCGACAGGTTGATGCAGCCGTTGGTGACGTTGGTGTTGCCCTGCGCGCCGGAGCTGGCCGGGTTGGCGTGGATGAATTCGCCGTTGTTGGAAATCCGCACCGCCCAGCGCTCGTGGGCGTTGCTGTAGCCGGCGGCCGGATTGGACATGTAGAAGTCGGCGTACTTCTCGCTGACCACGTGGATGCCGTTGCGGGTGACGTTGCGGGGTTTATCGGCTTCGCCGTAGCTGCACGGGAAGTCCATGATGACGCCCTCGTCGCGGACCACTTGGATGCGGTGTGAGGACACTTCGGCTTTGACCACCTGGCGGCGACCGATGTCAAAGTTCAGGTTGAAGTCCTGCTTGCCGTAGGCGCCGTCGCCGAACGCCAGTCCGTAGAGCTTGGCGTCGACGCGGACCTTGGTGCCGGCCGGGTAGTACTCGCGGGTGCGCCAATGCACGCGGGCGCCTTGGGCTTCGTCGGGCAGCCAGGCCCAGCTGCCCTCGACCGCCGGCTCGGTGGTGACTTTCAGCGCCCGCTCGACAGCGGCCTTGTCGGTGATCGGCGCGTCGAACTGGATGATTATCGGCGCCGCGACCCCGACGGTTTGTCCGTCGTTGAGCTGGAACCCGCCGTCGATCACCTTGGTCGGGGCCACCGTGGTGAGCTTGCCCTTCACCGCGACAGCCTTGCCGTCGTGGCCCACCGCCGATCCGTTCCAGGTGTAGGTCGCGTCATAGCCGAGCGGTTCGGTGATGGTGTAGACGGTGCGGTCCCGGTTCAGGGCGCCCGTGATGACCTTGCCTGACGAGTTGGTCAACGCGACGTGCTGAAACCAGCCGTCGCGGACCTCGACGCTGATCGGGGCGGTCGGGACCACGTTGGTGGCCTTGTCGGCCGGCCGATACGTCAGGCTGGCCTGGGCCGGCGGCTTGGCCTGCTCTGATTGTTGTTTGCTCGACCCGCTGACGCAGGCGGCCAACACGTTAGGCGCGAAGATGCCGACCGCCAGGGTCGTCAAGGCCCGGCGCCGGTTGACCGGCGAGAGACCGCGCTCAGTGTTCACGACAACAAGATACCGGCGACAGTGCCCCCTCTAAGACCGCGCTCGCACGCGCGCGATCTACAACGAGCAGCCGACCAGCACCGGCTCGGGTGTAAGTGTGACGCCAAACACATCACGGACGCCGTCGCGGACCGTGCGCGCCAACGCCACCACGTCGGCGGCACTGGCTTCGCCGCGATTGGTCAAAGCAAGCGCATGCTTGGTGGACAGCCGGCAGCGCGCGGTTGAGACGTCCGGATAGCCCTTGCCGAAGCCGGCGTGCTCCACGAGCCAGCCGGCGGCGAGTTTGACCCCATCGGGTGCCGGATAGTTCGGCACTGGCTGGTCGGTATTGCTGGCCAGCTTCTGGTAAAACTCCGGTGGGACAACCGGATTGGTGAAGAACGAGCCCACGCTCCAGGTGTCGTGGTCTTCCGCGTCGAGCACCATGCCTTTCCGGGTACGCAACGCCAGCACGGCCTCGCGGACCGTGCTGGGATCCGCTCGCTCTCCGGCCGTCGCGTTTAGCGTCGCGACCAGTTCGCCGTAGCGCAGCGGCGCGCTGCGGCCCGAGGGGTCCAGCGCGAACTCCACCTCCAAAACGATGGCCGCGTCGGAGTGTTTGAGCACGCTGGTGCGATACCCGAATCCGAGTTCGCTGGGCGACGCCCAGCGCACCTCGCCGCTGCGCCGGTCCAGCAGCCGGATCCGGGTCAGGGTGTCGGCCACCTCGACGCCATAAGCGCCGACGTTCTGCACCGGGGTGGCCCCCGCCGAGCCGGGAATGCCCGACAGGCACTCCAGCCCGCCCAGGCCCGCGGCGATCGCTGCGACAACCACGTCGTCCCACACCGCCCCGGCCTCGGCCCGCACGATGTTGCCGTCGACGCTGATGTTGGCGGCGGCCAACCGCACCACTGTCAGCCCGGTCAGCGTCTCAGCGATGACCACATTCGAGCCCCCGGCCAACACCAGCAGCGGGTGGCAACCCTCGCCGTCGAGTTGGCGCAGCGTGGCGACCACTTGCTCGGTACTGGTGGCTGTGATGACGCGCGCCGCGACCGGACCGACTCGCAACGTGGTCAGCGGCGCCAGCGGCGCCGCCTCGTCGACGCGCGCGCCCCCGAAAGGTCTTCCGGCCACGGCACGTAACGGTAGCCTGACCTGCTATGCCGCGTTCGTTCGACATGTCCACCGACTATGCGGTCACCGTCGAAAAGGTTTTGCAGGCCTTCAGCGACGAGGAGTACTGGCTGGCTCGGCTCGCCGATTCGGGCGCCGACGACACCACGCTGGATTCGATGGAGGTCGGCGGTCCATCCGGAGATGACGGCAGCATCGATGTGATCACCACGCAGGTGCTGCGCAGCGATCGGCTGCCGGGCGTAATCACCCAGTTCCACCGCGGTGATCTGCGCATCCGTCGCGAGGAGAGATGGGAGCCCGTCACCAACGGTTGCGCGACCGCGACCGTGACCGGGTCGATCCTGGATGCGCCGGCGTCGTTGACCGGCACCGCGGTGCTGGAGCCGGTGCCAAAGTCCGGCGGTGCCCGGTTGAAGCTGCGGGCCACTGTGGAGGTGCGCATCCCGTTGGTCGGCGGCAAGTTGGAGAACTTCATCGGCAACCAACTGGTCGAGTTGCTGATCGCCGAGCAGCGTTTCACCACCACGTGGATCGGCGAAACCGCCTGTTGACGTTCAGCCTTCGGCGGCCTTGATACCGCCCTTGAGCAGTTCACCGATGACCCTCTTCAGCACCGGCGACAGCAGCCAATCAGCGCCGGGGATCTTGGGTGTCGACCGCAGGTGCCAGCTGACCTCGGTCCCCGAGCCTGCTTCGCGCAGCTCGACCGTGCCGACGTGATCTCGCACCGGCGCGCCAGAGAGCATCTTGTAGGCGTAGCGGGTCGGTCGCTGGTAGTCGATGATCTCCTCGACGATCGCAGGCCCGACCGCCTCGATGCGTCTAACCGCACCAACCCCGTTCGGTGCGGGGTCTCCCTCACGATCCAGCGTGCTGCGACGTACCGCCCACACGTAGTCCGCGATTGCGCGGTGATTAGTGAGGGCCTCGAACACCGTCTCGATCGGCGCGGCCGTGGTCTGCGTGAGAGTGAACTCGATCATGTCAAGGGATTCTGGCATCCATGGCGATCCCCCTGGGTATTCGGGGGCGACCCGCCGCGCCCGGCTTCGCCGCGCTTGCGATCGCCCCTAGGTATTCGGGGGCGACCCGCTGCGCCCGGCTACGCCGCGCTTGCGATCGCCCCTAGGCTGGCGGTCATGCGGATTGCGGTGGCGCAGATCCTGTCCGGCACCGAACCGGCGGACAACCTGCAGCTGGTGCGGGACTATGCCGTGCGGGCCGCCGATTCCGGTGCGCGGTTGGTGGTGTTCCCGGAAGCGACGATGTGCCGGTTCGGGGTACCGCTGGCGCCGATCGCCGAGCCGGTCGACGGCCCTTGGGCCGACGGGGTGCGCCGGATCGCCGCCGACGCGAACATCACCGTGGTCGTGGGCATGTTCAGCCCGGCCGACGACGGGCGGGTCTACAACACGCTGCTGGCGACTGGTGGGGGCACCAACGCGCACTACGACAAGATTCACCTCTACGACGCGTTCGGCTTCACCGAGTCGCACACCGTCGCGCCGGGTCGGGAGCCGGTGACGATCACGGTCGACGGGGTCGGGGTCGGCCTGACCACCTGCTATGACCTCCGTTTTCCCGAGCTCTTCACCACGTTGGCACGCCGCGGCGCCCAGCTGATCACCGTCAGCGCGTCGTGGGCGTCCGGCCGCGGCAAGCTGGAGCAGTGGACGCTGTTGGCCCGGGCCAGGGCGCTGGACTCCACCAGCTACATCGCCGCAGCCGGACAGGGCGATCCGGGTGAGCCGCTGGCCTCCACTGCACCGACCGGAGTGGGCGGCAGCCTCGTGGTTTCGCCGTTCGGTGACGTGGTGGCCTCGGCCGGAGCCGACCCGCAATTGCTGGTCACCGACATCGCCCTCGATCGGGTGACAAAGGCCCGCGAAACGATCGCCGTGCTGCGTAACCACTCAGCTTTCGCTCATGGGGATAAGGCAGAATCGCCCAGGTGACGAATCCGCAAGGACCGCCGCACCAGGACCCGTCGATGTGGGCTCGTCCCGGCAGCCAGAGTCCGCCTACCGAGCCGGCGCCGCAGGACGAGTCGCCAACCACGCAGGTGGCTGCGCATGAACCACCGGCCGAGCCGGCGCACCAGACCGTTCCGCCGACACTAGAATTCCCGGCCGACTCCCCCCACGAACAATGCCCGTCGCAGGACCCGACAACTCCCGTGAAAACCAAACGCCGCTTCCTCGGCGACCCGGTGTCGATCATTCTCGTTCTGGTCATCGTGGTGGCGTTGGCCATCGCCGGTCTGATCGGCGGCGAGCTGTATGCCCGCAACCGCGCCAACAATGTGGTGGCCGCGGCCACTGAATGCGTGGTGCAGGACCAGGCGAAGGTGTCATTCGGGCCCACCCCGTTCCTGTTGCAACATGTCACTGGCCAATATCGCGACATCTCCATCCGCACCGCTGGACACCAGATCCGTGATGCGAAAGGCATGACGGCAGACATCAACATCAACGACGTCGACCTGCACGGCAGCGGCGACTCAAAGGGCACCATCGGCGCGTTGGATGCCACCATCACCTGGACGTCGGACGGCATCAAGCAGACCCTGCAGAACGGTGTCCCGTTCGCCGGCGCGCTGATCAACAGCGTCAACACCGACACCAGTGCCGGCACCGTCGAACTCAACGGGGCAATGGGCCTGGGCAGTGTCACGGTCAAGCCGTCGGTCGCCGGCAGCGGGCTATCACTGCAGGTGGTCAAAGTGACCGCGATGGGCGCCACGCTGCCTCACGAGACGGCGCAATCGGCGCTGGACACCTTCACCTCCGGGCTCACCAAAGGCTATCCGCTCGGGATCCACGCCGACAGCGTGCATGTCACCAATGACGGTGTGGTGGCTCACTTTTCGACCCGCAACGCCTCCATCCCAGCCAGCCACACCGACCCGTGCTTCGCTCATGTTTAGGACCGACGGTCGCGGGTATAGGGCAGGCGCCATGATGCGGCGGTTTCGACGTCGCCCTGACGATGCGGAACAATCGCGCAGATGACGAACACCCGAGGACCATCAAGCGGCGACCCATCCGAGTGGGCGCGTCCGTCAAGTCCCGCCGGCCCCCCCAACCGGGGTGAACCGCCGCGCCGTCAGCCCCCCCAGCCGCCGTCCGAATCGCCGACCCGCCACATCCCCCAGCCAGGCCGTCCGCCGGACCCAACCGTCCGCGATGCCCCACGGCCCCAGCAGCCGGGGCCACCGCCAAACCAACCCCGCCCACCGCGACAACCGGGACCGCCGCCGCCGAACCAACCGAGTCCGCCGCAGAATCGGCCGGGTCCGCCACCGAACCAACCGGGTCCGCCGCAGAATCGACCGCCGCAACAGCCCGGTGTGCCACCCAATCCGCGGCCGCATCAGCCTGGTCCGCCGCCCCCGCACGAGAGCGCCGCCACCACCCGGATAACCACACCGTCGTCGTCATCCGACACGCCGGCGGAGACCAAGCGCGGCTTCTTCGCTAAGCGGACGCCGATCCTGTTGATCCTGGCGATCGTGGTGCTGCTGGTCCTAGCTGCCGCCATCGGCGCCGAGCTGTATACCCGCCATCTGGCGAGCAGCAAGGTGGCCAACGCAGTGCAGTGCGAGATCCAAGACAGCGCTACCGTTTCCTTCTCGCCGGCCCCGCCAGTGCTGTGGCAATACCTGACAGGCAACTACTCCGACATCTCCGTGCAGACCGCGGGCAATCAGGTGCGGTCGGCCAAGGGCATGAAGGTCAACCTGGACATCCGCAACATTAAACTGAGTAACAGCAACAACTCTCAGGGCACCATCGGTTCGATTAACGGCACTATCACCTGGTCTTCGGATGGCATCAAGCAGTCGATCCAGGACGCCATCCCGGTGCTGGGCAAATTTGTCACCGGCGATGTCAGCACCAACCCGGGTGACGGCACGGTCTCACTCAAGGGCACGCTCGACAGCGCCACCGTCAAGCCACAGATCGTCAACAACGGGCTGTCGCTGCAAGTGGTCAGCCTCAGCGCGTTGGGTTCGAAGATGTCAACGACCAGTGTGCAAAAGCACTTGGACGATCTGACCTCGAAAGCGACCCAGAACTATCCCCTCGGCATCCATGCCGACAGCGTGAAGGTCACCAGCACCGGGATTGAGGCCACGTTCTCGACCAGTAACGCCACCATCCCCGCCAGCAGCAGCGGCGGCAGCAGCAGCAGCCAGGATCCCTGCTTCGCTTAGACCGGCTCTAGGCCGTCAAGCACAGCCCGGGTGCCGGACAGCCCGAGCCGGGTGGCGCCCGCGTCAAGCATCGCCAGAGCATCGGCGGCAGTGCGGATCCCACCGCTGGCCTTGACCCCCAGCCGTCCGCCGACGGCGTCGGCC
>NZ_JBATXN010000129.1:0-5005 GCF_049673265.1 Mycobacterium sp.
GCGCGCCGAGCGGCTCCGCGCCGAGCGTGGCCGTCGTCGCCGGCGCATTGCGCGCGGATCAGCCGTCGGCCTGCTCATCGTTGTCGTGGTGGCGGCCGTGTTCGTCGGCTCCAAACTGTGGCACAGCTTCGGTCCGCAGAATGACTACTCCGGCAGCGGCAAAAAGGATTTGGTGATCCAGATCCACGCCGGCGACTCGACCACGGCGATCGGCGAGACGCTGCACACCCGCGACGTCGTGCGCACCGTGAAAGCGTTCCTCGAGGAGGCGGAAGGAAACGAAGCGATCTCGTCGATCCAGCCGGGCTATTACCGGATGCGCACCCAACTTCCGGCGTCGTCGGCGGTGAAGCGGCTCACCGACCCGGCTAGCCGAGTGGGCAAGTTGGTGATCCCCGAGGGCCAGCAACTCGACGACACCGCCGACGTCAAGACCAACGCCACCACGCCAGGCATCTTCACGATGATCTCCAAGGCCACCTGCGTCGACCTAGACGGAGACACGCACTGCGTGTCCAGCGCCGACCTGCGGACGGCGGCCGAAAAGACCCCGCTCGCTTCGCTTTCGGTGCCTGCCTGGGCGCTCGAGCCCGCCACCCGGATGGGCGACGACCACCGCCGGCTGGAAGGGCTGATCGCGCCGGGAACGTTCAACGTCAACCCGTCGGGCACTCCCCAGACGATCCTGGAAACGCTGATCAGCGCCAGCACAGGGCAGTACGTGAAGTCAGGTCTGCTGGACACCGCGACCGCGATGAACATGTCGCCGTATAACGTTTTGGTGGTCGCATCGCTGGTCCAGCGGGAGGCCAAGCCACAGGACTTCCCGAAGGTGGCCCAGGTCATCTACAACCGGCTGGCCGAGCACCGCACATTGGAGTTCGACTCGACGGTGAACTATCCGCTGGATCGCCGCGAAGTCGCTACCACTGACGCCGACCGCGCGCAGCAAACGCCTTGGAACACTTACGTTTCCGAAGGGCTGCCGGCGACGCCGATATGCTCGCCGGGCACCGATGCGCTCAAAGCGGCTGAGCATCCGGAACCCGGTGACTGGTTGTACTTCGTCACGATCGACGCACAGGGCACGACGTTGTTCACCCGCGACTACCAACAGCATCTGGCGAACATCGAGCTGGCCAAGCGCAACGGTGTCCTCGACTCAGCGCGCTAGGAAAGCCGGCGTGCTCGGCTCGCCGATCGCGCATTCCCGTTCCCCGCAGCTACACCTGGCCGCCTACGGTGCGCTGGGCCTCGTCGACTGGACCTACGAGCGCATCGAGTGCGGCGCCGACGAACTGCCGGCCGTCGTCGGCGGGTTCGGGCCGGAGTGGGTCGGCGTCTCGGTGACGAAGCCGGGAAAGTTCGCCGCGCTGCAGTTTGCCGACGAGCACACGGATCGGGCCGAGCTGGTCGGGTCGGCCAACACCTTGCTGCGGACGCCGGGCGGCTGGCGCGCTGACAACACCGACATCGTCGGTGTCATGGGGGCATTGGGCGCAGAAGGCTCAGCCTCGGGTCACGCGGTGGTGTCGGGGTCCGGCGGCACCGCACCGGCGGTCGTGGTGGCGCTGGCCGAACTGGGTGTCAGCGCCATCACCGTGGTGGCTCGCAGCGCGGAGAAGGCCGCCCGGTTGGTGGATTTGGGTGGCCGGGTCGGGGTGGCGGTCCGGTTCTGCGAACTGGGCAGCCCGATTGACGAGGCGACCGTGCTGGTTAATACGCTGCCGGCCGACGTCGCGGCGGAATATGCCGACACCCTGGCGCGGGTGCCAGTGCTGCTGGACGCGATCTACGACCCATGGCCGACGCCGCTGGCTGCGGCGGTGACGAAGGCGGGCGGCCGGGTGATCAGCGGACTGCAAATGCTGCTGCACCAGGCGTACGCGCAAGTCGAACAATTCACAGGCCTGCCTGCGCCGCGAGAGGCGATGACCGCCGCGTTGGATTAGCCTGCCGCGCATGGCGATGGCGGCGGCGTTGCTCTGGATGGGAGCGCTGAGCAGCTACGACATCCGCCGGCGCCGGCTACCCAACTGGCTTACCCTGCCGGGTTTCGCGGTGATCATGCTCTTCGCCGCCGGCGCCGACCGCGGCCCGGCCGCTGCGCTGGGAGCCGGGCTACTGGCCGCGGTGTATCTGCTGGTGCATGTCGTGGCGCCGGCGGCGATGGGCGCCGGTGACGTGAAGCTGGCGCTCGGGCTGGGCGCGCTGACCGGTTGCTTTGGCGGCGATGTGTGGTTGCTCGCGGCGATCGGCGCGCCGCTGCTGACTGCGGTGATCGGGGGAGTCGCCAGGCTTGGCTGGTCGGCGACGACCGTGCCGCACGGCCCGTCGATGTGCGCGGCCAGCGCCGTCGCGTTGGGGCTGGCTCAGCTGTAAGGCGACGGTGCTGAGGCAATCAGGCCAGGCCGAGGAAAACCACCAGGCTTCGCGAAAGAGTGGCCAGGTCGGTGTCGTTCACCGACCCAACGCGCTCGCGGAGCTTGGCGCGCGGCATCGTCGTCACCTTGTCGAGCATGATGCGGCTCGGTTCACTCAGCCCGTTGGTCTCGGTGGGATCCAGGGCGATCCGCAGCAGGGGGATGTCGGTGGGGTCGGTGGTCAGCGGACACACCGTGACCGACGCTGTGGCGTCGAACCGGTCGTCTTGGACGATAAGCACCGGGCGCGGCTTGCCGGCGTAATGGGTTCCTCCAGCGGCGGTCCACAGCTCTCCGCGCCTCACTCTCCGTCCTCGTCGTGACCACCAAACTCTGAGATGGCATCGGTGAACGCCTGATCTCCAGGTTCATATGGGCTGGCGGCGGCCAACGCCGATTGACGATGGGCTTCAGCGGCAAAACCGGGCGCCCGCACATCGGGCACCCAAATCTGAACCGGGCGCAGCCCTTGGCGGCGCAACCGCGCCCGATGCTCAGCGACTCGCCGGCGAACCGACGATTCTTCTCGCTCACTCATACCGCGATGTTACATGTAACAGGACTGTATTGGCAGCCTCTGGCAGTGCCGATGGTCGAGTTGGCAGCGGTTCTGGCCGCATCATCGCCGCATGACAAGTGCAACTATTTCCCGCAGTACCGTTCATGCCGATACGGCACGTTGGCGATCCATCCGCGCCGACCTGGTCTTTTGGACCGTCGCAGGCGCGATTGTGGCCGCCCTGAGCGGACCGATCGGCCATTGGTGGAACGTGCCACGCGCGGAGCTTTTGGTAGGTGGACTGGCGTTCGTCGTCGGCGGCCCGGCGCTGCTGTTCGGTCTGAACCGGATTCGCCCGACAGCCCGCGGGCTGGTGTTGGGTTTCGGCGTTTCCAACCTGCTGCTGGCGCCGGCCATGTGGGCGGCGGCAGCGCTTGGGTGGCTTCCGCTGAGCGCTGCGGGCAACTGGGCGCTGGGCAGCGCGGGCGACGTCGCCCTGGTGCTGGGTGTTTGGCAGCTCATCGCGTTGCGACGGTCGCGGCACACATGCTGACGCCTCGCCCGGCGGCGCGCCGGTCGTGGGAAGATGGGACACGTGTTGCGATGGACCACTGCTGGTGAATCCCACGGCCGGGCGTTGGTGGCCGTGCTGGAAGGCATGGTCGCCGGGGTCAGTCTGACATCGGACGACATCGCCGACCAGCTGGCCCGCCGCAGGCTCGGCTATGGCCGCGGCGCCCGGATGAAGTTCGAGCGCGACCAGGTGACCATGCTGGCCGGGGTTCGGCATGGCGTCACCCTCGGCGGGCCGATCGCCATCGAGATCGGCAACACCGAATGGCCGAAATGGGAGACGGTGATGGCCGCCGACCCGGTTGACCAGGCCGAGCTTGACGTGGCGCGTAACGCCCCGCTGACCCGGCCTCGGCCCGGCCACGCCGACTACGCCGGCATGCTGAAATACGGCTTCGACGATGCTCGCCCGGTTCTCGAGCGGGCCAGTGCCCGCGAGACCGCGGCACGCGTCGCGGCGGGCACCGTCGCCCGGCTGTTCCTGCGGCAAGCCCTCGGCGTCGAGGTGCTGTCCCACGTCATCTCGATCGGCGAATCGGAGCCCTACGACGGTCCGCCACCGCAGGCCCGCGACCTCGATGGAATCGACGACAGCCCGGTGCGCGCCTTCGACAAGGCGGCCGAGGAAGCGATGATCGCCGAGATCGAAGCCGCGAAGAAAGATGGCGACACCCTCGGCGGAGTGGTGGAGGCCGTCGCGGTCGGCCTGCCGGTCGGACTCGGATCGTTCACCAGCGGCGACAACCGGCTCGACAGCCAGCTTGCCGCCGCGGTGATGGGCATTCAGGCGATCAAGGGCGTCGAGATCGGCGACGGGTTCACCACGGCGCGCCGCCGCGGCAGCCGTGCTCACGACGAGATGTACCCCGGACCCGACGGTGTCGTCCGCTCGACCAACCGGGCCGGCGGCCTGGAAGGTGGCATGACCAACGGCCAGCCGCTGCGGGTGCGGGCGGCGATGAAGCCGATCTCAACGGTTCCGCGTGCGCTGGCCACCGTCGACATGGCGACCGGTGACGAGGCCGTCGCGATCAACCAGCGCTCCGACGTGTGCGCGGTGCCGGCTGCCGGTGTGGTGGTCGAAACCATGGTCGCGCTGGTGTTGGCCCGCGCGGCGCTGGAGAAGTTCGGGGGCGACTCGCTGGCCGAGACCCGCCGCAACGTCGAGGCCTACTTGAGGTCGGTCGCCGAGCGTGAACCGGCCGCCGAAATTCGGGCTCAATCGGTGGGAGGCTGATCCCATTGGCGCCCAAGGCCGTACTGGTTGGACTCCCGGGTTCGGGTAAGTCCACGATCGGGCGACGGTTGGCCAAGGCACTCGACGTCACGATGCTCGACACCGACGTGGCAATCGAGCAGCAGACCGGACGGCGCATCGCCGACATCTTCGCCACCGATGGCGAGAAGGAGTTCCGTCGCATCGAAGAAGACGTGGTGCGCGCGGCGCTGGCCGAGCATGACGGCGTGCTGTCGCTGGGGGGCGGCGCGGTCACCAGTCCCGGGGTGCGCA
>NZ_JBATXN010000130.1:0-4480 GCF_049673265.1 Mycobacterium sp.
GGACAGCTGAGCGCGGCGAAGTGGAAGCCGCGTCTGCCGTTGCGCGGAAAATCGCGCAGTGACGGGCGCACGCAGGGAAGTCACCGGGGTTGTCTTCCCGCCGCCCAGACCATAGTGTGACCCAGACAACACCAGATTTTATCAAATATCAACTCGAGGACGAGTTCGCGAGCAGAGAGGAATCGACTAGTTGACCGCGGAGTTGACTGGCCAGCAGTCCTACCAGACCCACGCCGACGCCGACGCCGACAGCACCGAGCAGCCGTATCTGTCGCGACGACAAAATTGGGTCAATCAACTCGAACGGCACGCATTGATGCAGCCGGGCAGTCCCGCATTGCGATTTCTGGGCAACACCGTCACCTGGTCCGAGCTGCGCCGCCGGGTGGCTGCGCTGGCCGGCGCCCTGAGCCGCCGAGGGGTTGGCTTTGGGGACCGGGTGATGATCTTGATGCTCAACCGGACCGAGTTCGTCGAGTCGGTGCTGGCGGCCAACATGATCGGCGCTATCGCTGTTCCGGTTAACTTCCGGCTGACACCGGCCGAGATCGCCTTCCTGGTCGACGATTGCGAGGCGCGGGTCATGATCACCGAATCCGTCCTGGCCCCGGTGGGCAACGGCGTCCGCAACATCACCTCGGTGCTCAACACCGTCGTGGTCGCCGGCGACACTGCCGAGGAGGGTGTGCTCGGCTACGAGGACCTGGTGAACGAGCCCGGCGACCCGGCCGAACCGGTAGACATCCCCAACGACTCGCCGGCGTTGATCATGTACACCTCGGGCACCACCGGCCGGCCTAAGGGCGCCGTGCTGACCCACACCAACCTCACCGGGCAGACGATGACCGGCCTATATACCCACGGCGTCGCCGTCAACGACGTCGGCTTCATCGGTGTCCCGTTCTTCCACATCGCCGGCGTCGGCAACATGCTGACCGGGATGCTGCTCGGGATTCCCACCGTGATCCATCCCCTGGGCGCATTCGACCCCGGGCACCTGCTCGACGTACTGGCCGCCGAGAAGGTCACCGGGATCTTCCTGGTCCCCGCGCAGTGGCAGGCGGTATGCAATGCGCAGCAGGCGAATCCGCGCGACGTGAAAATACGCGTGATGTCGTGGGGCGCCGCACCGGCATCCGACACATTGCTACGACAAATGTCGGAAACCTTTCCCGGGACGCAGATTTTGGCCGCGTTCGGCCAGACGGAGATGTCGCCGGTCACCTGCATGCTGCTCGGCGAAGACGCGATCAGAAAGCGCGGTTCAGTGGGCAAGGTGATCCCAACCGTCGCTGCCCGCGTGGTCGACGAGAACATGAACGACGTGCCCGTCGGCGAGGTCGGTGAAATCGTCTATCGTGCACCCACATTGATGAGCGGCTATTGGAACAATCCGGAGGCGACCGCGGAGGCATTTGCGGGGGGTTGGTTCCACTCCGGCGATCTCGTTCGGATGGACGAGGACGGTTACGTCTGGGTGGTCGACCGCAAGAAGGACATGATCATCTCCGGCGGGGAGAACATCTACTGCGCGGAGGTGGAGAACGTCCTCGCCAGCCATCCCGAGATCGTCGAAGTCGCGGTCATCGGTCGGCCGCACCAGAAGTGGGGCGAGGTGCCGATCGCGGTTGCGGCCGTCGTCGCGACCGACCCGCCAAAAAGGTTGAGCCTTGAGGATCTTGACGAGTTCCTCAACGAGCGATTAGCGCGCTACAAACACCCCAAGGACTTGGAGATCGTTGACGCGCTACCGCGCAACCCCGCGGGGAAGGTTTTGAAGACCGAACTGCGAGCGCGCTACGGTGCTTCGGGTGCCCCCGATGCCCCTCAAAGCACTTACGCGTCAACGGATCCAGTGAAGGACAGCCGAACCTGACATAACGCAGAACTCGCAGGTCAAATAGACGAAAGGCTAATAGTGCCGATGCTATGCACGCCGGGTGAGCCATCGGGTATGGTCCTGTGGTCTGCCTTACTACCTGCGAGTAGGGAGACGGTGGTCACACACCTGGGGACGGGGCAAGGAGGAGGCGTGCGACACAATCAGCCGCTTCGCCGCGAGGCGCGCGGTTGCTCCGTGGGGGGTTGCCAGTGACGACCACCCAGCCACGGCTCACCGACTACGTTCGCGACCAGCTAGGTCCGCCGATCCTTCTTGTCGGTGGCTTCTTCCGGATGTGCGTACTTACCGGAAAAGCAGTGTTCCGCAGGCCGTTTCAGTGGCGCGAGTTCATCCAGCAGTGCTGGTTCATCATGCGGGTGGCGTTGCTGCCGACCATGGCGGTCTCGGTGCCAATCACCGCGCTTTTCATCTTCACGTTCAACATCCTGCTGATCCAGGTTGGCGCCGCCGACCTCTCGGGCGCCGGCGCCGGGATCGCGGTGATCACCCAGATCGGGCCGATCAACACTGTGCTGGTGATCGCCGGCGCCGCGTCGACGGCCATCTGCGCCGATTTGGGCGCGCGCACCATTCGCGAGGAGATCGACGCGATGGAGGTGCTCGGCATCGACCCGATCCACCGGCTGGTATTGCCGCGAGTGCTGGGTTGCGCGCTGGTCTCGATGCTGCTGAACGCCTTGGTGAGCATGGTCGGCCTGGTCGGCGGCTTCCTCTTCGGCGTCTACCTGCAGCATGTATCGGCCGGGGGCTACCTGGCTACCCTGACCCAGCTCACCGGACTACCAGAAGTGGTCATCGCGACGGTCAAGGCATTGGCCTTCGGGCTGATCGCGGGTCTGGTCGGGTGCTACCGCGGGCTGACCGTGCGCGGAGGGTCTAAGGGCCTTGGCACCGCCGTCAACGAGACCGTGGTGCTCTGCGTGGTCGCGCTGTTCGCGGTCAACGTAGTGCTGACCACGATCGGCGTTCGATTCGGAACGGGGCGCTGACATGTCGACAATCGCGGTACTTCGTGGCCGGTTTCCCCGGGCATCCTCCAGTTTGCGTCGCTACGGGGGCGCCGCGAGCCGCCCGCTGGACGTGGCCGGAAAGCTGGGCTGGTTCACCGTCATCGGCGTCCGCGACATGGTGTGGGCGATTACCCGGTACCGCAAGGAAATTCTGCGCCTGATCGCCGAGGTCGGCATGGGCACCGGTGCCATGGCGGTTGTCGGCGGCACCGCGGTGATCATCGCCTTCGTGACAATGTCGGCCGGCTCGCTGGTCGCCATCCAGGGACTGGCGTCGTTGGGCCACATCGGGCTCGAGACCCTGCTCGGGTTCCTGTCCGCGTTCATCAACGTGCGCCTCGTTGCCCCGATCGTCACCGGCATCGCGCTGGCGGCCACGGTCGGCGCCGGTGCCACCGCCGAACTGGGCGCCATGCGGATCAGCGAGGAGATCGACGCACTGGAGGTGATGGGCGTCAAGTCGACGGCCTACCTGGTCTCCACGCGGATGCTGGCCGGGCTGGTCGTGATCATCCCGCTGTACGCGATCGGCCTGATTCTGTCCTTCCTGTCTCCCCAAGTCGTCACGACATTCTTGTACGGACAGACGTCGGGCACCTACGAGCACTACTTCCGGACGTTTTTACGTCCCAACGACGTGTTCTGGTCGTTCGTCGAGGTGATCATCATCGCCGCGGTCGTCATGCTTTCGCACTGCTACTACGGGTACAACGCCAGCGGTGGCCCGGTCGGCGTCGGTGAGGCAGTCGGCCGCTCGATGCGTTTCTCGCTGGTCTCCACGCCCGTCGTCATCCTGTTGGCCGAGATGTCGCTCTACGGCGTCGATCCGAACTTCAACTTCACGGTGTAGACGGCCATGACAGCTCCCCGAGGGAAAGAGAACAAGGCGCCAGTGCAGCCCTACCGGGTGGCCGGTGTCATCGTCTTTCTGATCGCAGCGCTCGTGCTGTGGGTGGTTTTTTTGTTCTACAAGGGCGACTTCAGCCAGGTGATTCTCCGCCACCCGGACAAGACCCAGCTGACGATGCTGTCCGATCGCGCGGGCTTGGTGATGGATCCCGGCTCGAAGGTCACCTATGACGGAGTGCAGATCGGCCGCGTTGCCAAAATCGACGAGAAGACCCAGCCGGATGGCAAGCCATTCGCCAAGTTCACCTTAGACGTCGACCAAAAGTATCTCCAACGCTCGCGGAGCTTCTGCGGCGATTCGGGCGCCTCGCCCCAAGGCTGCTATCTGATTCCGGCCAACGTGGAAGCGCGGATCGTCGCGACCACGGTTTTCGGTGGAAAGTACGTGGCATTCACGGCGCCAGATCACCCGTCGCCGCAGAAGATCACGACGCAGACTGCACCTCACACCGTGATCGACGCCCGGTCGGTGACGACGGAGATCAACACGCTGTTCCAAACGATCACGTCCATCGCCGAGAAGGTGGACCCCGTCAAGGTCAACCTGACGCTGAGCGCTGCCGCCCAGGCGTTGAGCGGGTTGGGTGACAAGTTCGGGCAGTCGCTCATCAACGGCAGTGAATCTCTCGATGAGATCAACCCGCGGATGCCGACGATC
>NZ_JBATXN010000131.1:0-2071 GCF_049673265.1 Mycobacterium sp.
AGCAGCGGTCTATGAGGGCAGTGGGTGGACCGCCTTGCGTGGAAACAATCTCCAGGAGCCCGGACATGAAACTCATCTTGTCGGTCAGGCTGTGGTTTTGTTTCCCTCCGCGCCTGATGCGGACGCGTTCTTCACCGCGTCCGCCCAACGCTGGCCGGCCTGCCGACAATTCACTTACACCAGCGCTGGCAAACCCGATGTGTATGACACAGTTGGGCCCGTCTCCAACACGAACGGCACCCTGAGCGCCACCGTAACCCACTCGGCCTCTAGCTGGACTTGTCAGCGGGCGCTGACCGTCGCCAACAACGTGGCCATCGACATCACGGCATGCAGCTTCAGTCCGACCGACTCCGCGGTCAACATCGCCCATCAGATCGCCGCCAAAGTACCCACTTAAAGGGGCCGCCGGTTGAGCAGGCGCTCGTCAAGCAACTCGTCCACCTGATAACTTGACGGCTCGCCCCCATGCTCGCGGATCGACCAATGCACCTCGGCGAGGAGGCGCAGTTCGGAATCGATGGCCGCCAGGCCGCGCATAGGCGATAGCGTGAATGCCCGGCCGGCACGGCGCAATTCACTCGGTTTCAGCCTCCAGCGCCTCGGCTCGCTCTCTAGCAGCTTCTTCGGAAGGGAAAGGCGACGCCAGCGCGGTTAGCTTGCCGTCGACTTCCACGGCGAGCCACCAGCCGTCTTCGAGTGCTCCGATCAGATACTCGCGGTTGTCGCTCCAGGCATGCTCGACAGGACTCAACGAGGCCGCGACAGAGCCTGTGTCTTTCGTGACGACTAGCGACCAATGACCTTCGGTGAGCGCGCTCCACGTCAACGCCACAGGGCGCGGGAGACGCGACTTTTGAGGCTGTAGAGGATGCGAAAACTGAGGCATGTCGATCATTAAACGCCGCCGCGGAGCCGTCACCAAGGTTCCAGAAAGGTTGGCATCGTTGCGGAGATGGATGCGCGTTGGCAGCTGGGTCTCAACGATCTGTTCGCAGAGGCGATTGACGACGCCCTGAGCTCCTTGCCGGCCGATCTCCGTGCGGCGCAATGTTGGGCATTGGGACGGCTCGCCGCGTGGCTGTCCGACGCCGCCGCTGGCGCGTTAGGAGTGCGTTGGAGCGCTGTCCCCCGTAGGCGGTGGGCCGTCTTGCCCTGCCGGCCGTCGTCCTTGGGCTTGGTCGTCGGGCCGGAGGTAATTTGGTCTGGCGCCGGTGATGACTAGCACCACGACCACACCGAAGACGAAGCCACCGACATGGGCGAAGAATGCAACACCACTGCCACCGGTCCTGTCTGGGTGGACCAGCGCGAAGTTGCCTTGGAACAACTGGAGCGCAAACCAGAAGCCGAGGAAGAACCACGCCGGGATTCGTAACGGGATCCAGCCGACGAGCGTCAAGATGCGCGACCTGGGATAGAGCACGATATAGGCGCCCAGCACCGCTGCGATCGCGCCGCTGGCGCCCAGATTCGCTGACCGCGCGTCGGCCGCCGTGCCGAAGAGCAGAGTCACCGCGGTCTGCACAACCGTGGCGGCGAATCCGCCGCCGAGGTAAAAGGCCAGATAGCCGAACCGCCCGAAAGCATCCTCTACGTTCTTGCCGAAGATCACCAAAAACAGCATGTTGCCCAGGATGTGAGCCCAACCGACATGCATAAACATGGACGTGATCCAGCTGACGCCCCAGTGTATGCCCAGCTGGCAGGCGTTAGTGACATCGCATGGATAGAACGCCGCCTGATTAATCGCCGCGTCTTGGTTCGGCAACTCATAGAACAGAAACACCGCGAAGTTCGCGACGATCAGCGTGACGTTGACGACCGGGAACCGGCGTGCCGGAATGCCGTCGGAGAAAGGGATCATACGAACTTAGTTCGATTCTTGATTAGTTAAGCCAGACAGTCTAAATCAGCTCTGTGGTTCGCCAGCAAGTTACAGAACAATTTCTCCAAAACCGCGTGCTAAGTCTCTAGGCGGGCGTACCGTCGGATCTCCAACATTTAATTTCAGAGCATCGTCAATTGGGGCAATTCGGCGACATGTGTGTGCGGATTGATGCGCCCAACT
>NZ_JBATXN010000132.1:0-23497 GCF_049673265.1 Mycobacterium sp.
GCCACCGTCAGCGTGGACCCGATCGGCGGCATGATCACCGAACTCGTGGACACCGTGCCGCAACAGATCCTGACCGCGCTGGGCATGTAGCCCGGGCCGGTTAGGTATAGGCCTCGACCGGCGGGCAGGAGCACACCAGGTTGCGGTCGCCGTAGGCGCCGTCGATGCGGCGCACCGGCGGCCACACCTTTGGCCGGAATTCGCGGCCCAGCGGGTAGGCGGCCTGCTCGCGGGTGTACGGGTGTTCCCACTTGTCGACCACCAGGCACTCGGCGGTGTGCGGTGCGCCGCGCAGCGGGTTGTCTTCAACAGGCCACTCCCCCGCACCCACCCGGTCAATCTCGCTGCGGATGGCGATCATCGCGTCGCAGAACGCGTCGATCTCGGCCAGGCTCTCACTTTCGGTGGGTTCCACCATCAGCGTGCCGGCCACCGGGAAACTCATGGTCGGAGCGTGAAAGCCGTAGTCCGCCAAGCGTTTTGCGACGTCGTCCACGGTCACGCCAGTCGACTTGGTGATCGGCCGCAGATCCAGGATGCACTCGTGGGCGACCATGCCGTTCTCGCCGGTGTAGAGCACCGGGTAGTACTCGTCGAGCCGGCGGGCGATGTAGTTGGCCGAGGCGATCGCAACCAGCGACGCGGCCCGCAGACCCGGTGCGCCCATCATTCGGATGTACGCCCAGGTGATCGGCAATATCGACGCTGAGCCGTACGGCGCCGACGAGACGGGCGGACCCGGCGGCAGTTCGGGCGCGAGCGGGTGGCCCGGCAGGAACGGCGCCAGATGTGAGCGCGCCGCCACCGGTCCAACGCCGGGGCCGCCTCCGCCGTGCGGGATGCAGAACGTTTTGTGCAGGTTCAGGTGGCTGACGTCACCGCCGAATTTCCCGGGCCGGGCCAGCCCGACCAGCGCGTTGAGGTTGGCGCCGTCGACGTAGACCTGACCGCTCGCGTCATGAACGGCAGCGCAGATCTCGGCAATGTCGTGCTCGTACACGCCGTGCGTGGACGGATAGGTGATCATCAGCGTCGAAAGCCGCTCGGCGTGTTCGCTGACCTTGGCACGCAGATCGTCGAGGTCGACATCGCCGTTATCGCGGCAGGCCACCACCACGACCCGCATCCCGGCTAACGCCGCGGACGCCGCGTTGGTGCCGTGCGCGCTGGACGGAATCAGGCACACGTCACGCTGCGGTTCGCCGCGGCTGGCGTGGTAGGCATGGATCGCCAGCAGCCCCGCGTACTCGCCCTGCGATCCCGCGTTGGGCTGCAGCGACACCGCGTCGTAGCCGGTCATCTGCACCAGCCAGGTTTCCAGATCAGCGATCAGGCGCCGCAGGCCCGGAGTGTCCGATGCCGGGGCGAACGGATGCTGGTGGGCGAACTCCGGCCAGGTGATCGATTCCATTTCTGCGGCGGCGTTGAGTTTCATCGTGCACGAGCCGAGCGGAATCATGCTGCGGTCCAACGCAATGTCTTTATCTGCCAGCGCACGCAGATAGCGCATCATCGACGTCTCGGTGCGATACCGGGTGAACGCCGGATGGGTCAGAAACTCCGACGTCCGGCCCGCCCCGAGGTTGACGTCAAGAGCGCCGTGTTTGGTGGCCGATACACCGAACGCCTTCAGGACCGCTGCAACATGCTCGTCTGTCGTCACTTCGTCGCACGCCACCGACACGTGGTCGGCGTCGACGCGCCACACGTTGATGCCGTTGGCCTTGGCGGCCATCACTACCTCGTCGGCGCGTCCGGGCACGCTGGCCAGCACGGTATCGAAGTACGTGTCATGCACCAGCGCGTCACCGAGTGCGGCGGCGATCGTCTCGGCATGAGCGTGCACCCGCTGGGCGATCCCAGCCAGTCCGTCCGCGCCGTGGTAACTGGCATACATCGCAGCCATCACCGCCAACAGCACCTGGGCGGTGCAGATGTTGCTGGTCGCCTTGTCTCGGCGGATGTGCTGTTCGCGCGTCTGCAGCGCCAACCGGTAGGCCGGTGAGCCGTCGGCATCGACAGAAACACCGACGAGTCGGCCGGGTAGTTGACGGGCATGCTTGGTGTGCACTGCCAGGTACCCGGCGTGTGGACCGCCGAATCCCATTGGCACACCGAATCTTTGGGTGTTACCGAATGCCACATCGGCGCCGATCTCTCCCGGCGGGGCGAGCAGCGTCAGTGCCAGCAGGTCCGCACCGATGGCCACCAACGCACCGCGATCGTGTGCCTGCGACGCCAGCGCAGACCAGTCGGTGACCCGCCCGCTGGCTCCCGGCAGCTGCGCGATGACGCCGAAGAACTCGCCGTCGGGCAGGCCGTCTCCCAGATCGGCAGTGACGATCTCGATGCCCAGCGGCTCGGCGCGGGTGGCCAGCACGGCGGCGGTCTGAGCGAACACGTCAACGTCGACAGCCAGCCGGTTGGCGCTACCTTTGACTGCCCGGTGCATCAGCGTCATCGCTTCGGCGGCGGCGGTGCCCTCGTCGAGCATCGACGAGTTGGCTACTTCGAGACCGGTCAGGTCGGCGACCATGGTCTGGAAGTTCAGCAGAGCCTCCAGCCGGCCCTGGCTGATCTCCGGCTGGTACGGGGTGTAGGCGGTGTACCAGGCCGGGTTCTCCATGATGTTGCGCAGCAATACCGGCGGCGTGAGCGTGTCGTAGTAACCCTGCCCGATCATCGACACCGCGTCGGTGTTGGTATCGGCCAGGGTCCGCAGCTCGGCCAGCGCCTGCGCCTCACTGGCCGGCGGGGGCAGCTGATCCAGGCCGGGTGCAGCGCCGGTGTCGGTCAACGTGTCGAGGATCCCGGCGGGCACCGCGCGACGCGCCAACTCTTCCAGGGAGTCGACTCCGACGACCTCGAGCATGGCCGCGACGGCGTCGCTGTCCGGACCGATGTGTCGGTCGGCGAAAAGCGGGCTGGTGTGGTCGGACACTCTGGCGGACTCCTGACGCGAGGCGGAACTGCACGTGCGGTGCGTTCCTCTCCCTCTGTCGTCTACCCGAACCGGGTGCCTGAGAGATTCGACATCCGCGGCGACGGGATGTCTTTCCCCATGGGCGGGCGACCCGATCAAGGGCCACCGCTTTCCAGAGGCATCGGGGTCTGGCGCGGTCCGGGTGCCTGAGAGGTTGACGGAGAGGTGTTGCTCCTTCGGCGTCCGTGGCTGGCAGCTACGGAACTCTCCCGCACCAGAGCGATGCGAAGCCGATCTTACCGCTACGCGGCGGCGAAGGGCGGACACGGCGTAGTGCTAGGCGGCGGTGCTCGGAACTTCTTTCTCGCCGGGGTGCTGTCCCGGGCGCTGCGGCAGGACAATGATCGCCGCGACGATCAGCGCCGCGATCACCGCGGAAGCCAGTGGGCGGCTCACGTCCAAGCCGCCGTTGCTGACGGGTTTGTCGAGGAAGTCGCCCACGGTGGCGCCGAGCGGCCGGGTCAGGATGAAGGCGACCCAGAACAGCGTGACGCGCGAGATGCTGGTCCAGAAATACAACGCGGCGACCACGGCGAGCCCCGCGCCGAACACCAGCGCACCACGCTCGTAACCAAACCCACCGGTGTCGGCGAGCCAGTCACCCAGTGCGGTGCCCAGCGTCTGCGAAAACGTGATTGTGGCCCAGTAGAAGCCCTCGGCTTTCGGCGTCGTGACCGTATCTACCGACACCGTTCCCGCCGACCAACGCCAGAGGCCCAAGGTGACCAACACACAACACAACAGCGCAAGCGATCCACCCGTGTAGCCGATCCCGAGCGATCGGTCGGCGAAGTCGGCCAACGTGGTGCCGAACGTCGTCGAGGCGACGATCGCCGCCCAGTACAGCACCGGATTGAAACGCTTGGCGGCGATCTGCGCGGCAACCAGTACCACCAGCGCGACAGCGAACAGCGCCACACCCGCCAGATAGCCCCAGTTCAGCGTCATCGTTACGGTGTCGCCGGCGGTCTCGCCGAGCGTCGTCGCGAGGATCTTGATCACCCAAAAGCCCAAGGTGACCGCGGGCACCTTGCTCAGCGCCTGTTTGGCAACCTCATTCACACGGCTGACGGTACGCAGCCGAGTTGAAACGACGCTGAGATGGGCGGTTAGCTGCCGCGACACTGCAACCACGTACACGACACGCCGAGGCGGATGTGTGTGGTTGCAGTCTCGACGTGCGAGTTCGGGTTAACCGATCTTGCGGTCGCGGTGCTTCCGGCGTGAGGCAAGCTCGTCTTCCGGCGCGGCGATCGACTCGCCGCCGTCCGCGCGCTCGCCGGGGAAGTCGGCGATAGCGCCGGTCAACTCCCGCATCGCCCCGGAGACAGCGATGCCGAACACGCCCTGTCCGCCCTGCAGCAGGTCGACGACCTCTTCAGCCGACGTGCACTCGTAGACCGTGGTGCCATCGGAGAACAGCGTGATATTGGCCAAATCCTGTACACCGCGCTGGCGCAGATGATCGACCGCGACGCGGATGTTGTGCAACGAGATGCCGGTGTCCAGCAACCGCTTCACGATCTTGAGCACCAGAATGTCTTTGAACGAATACAGCCGCTGGCTGCCCGATCCCGCCGCGCTGCGAATCGATGGCACGACCAACGACGTGCGGGCCCAGTAGTCCAGTTGGCGATACGTGATGCCGGCGATCTGGCATGCACTCGGGCCCCGATAGCCGACCAATTCGTCAGGCACCGAGTCGTCGGGGAACAAGCCGGCTTGCACAGGTTCGCGGACGGCGGGTTCGGGGCGGCTTGCTGCGGTGTCGTCGATCGCGGTGACGGACTCGAGGTCCAATTGGTCGTGACGTGGTTGGTCTCCCACGGTGCTTCCTCTCGCCGATCACGCTCGTTAGCGGGCTGCCGGTAGCCGCGATTGCTCAGCCGAGTGCTTGTGAGCATACGCTTTTCGACACGCTGCGGTGCTTCTAGAACCAATCAGGCACTAATCAGTTCGAGATCAAAGTATGGCGGTCGTAGCGATCACTCCACGCTATCCAAAGGGCGTGTCGACGTCGAACTCGCAGATGAGACGCATCCGTGATGTTGGAGGCTTCGATACAGCGTCGCTTGACCTGTGCCGACCGCGTTGCTGACGGCGGTGCAGAGGCCCTAGGTGGCCTTGAAATCGTCGGGCGACACGCTGTCCAAAAACTCTTTGAACTTCTCCACCTCGTCCTCGCGAACCGCGGTCGAGGGCTCGTCGTCGCTCTCGTCGGGAATCAGCAGGCCCGCCTCCGCGAGAACCGCCTCCTCGACATAAATCGGGACCCCGACCCGCAAAGCGATGGCCACCGAATCCGATGGCCGCGCCGAAACGGTGATGTTGCGATCAAAGATCAGATCGGCGTAGAACGTACCTTCCTGCAAGTCGACGATCCGCACCTCTTTGAGTGAATGGCCAAGTGCGGCAATGAGATCGCGGATCAAATCGTGCGTCAGCGGGCGCGGCGGCTCGACGCCCTGCTGTTCAAGAGCGATCGCTGCAGCCTCGGATTGGCCGATCCAGATCGGCAGGTAGCGGTCACCGTTGGCCTCGCGGAGCAACAGCACCGGCTGGTTCTGCGGCTGCTCGACGCGAATGCCGACGACGCGAACTTCACCCATCTGTGTCTGCCCTCCGCACGTGCTGCCGTGTCCGTGTCAGGCCTTGCTCGACGCCGCGGTGTAAGACCAAGCCGCCGAACACAAGCTGACGAGGAAAGTCTAGTCCTTTAACGGTGCAGAACGTCGCGCACTGCCGACTTGATCAACGACGTGTGCAACGTGATTGCCAGTGCGGCAACTTCTCGCGCCAGGTCGTCGGCGCGGTCACGGGCCCCGGTCTTGCCGGCCTTGACGAGCGGGCCGGCGATTTGCGCGATCAGGTCGGATTGCCGATCAGCGGCCGACCGGAATGCCCTCAGGTGACGCGGCTCGACCCCGTACTCGGCGAGGGCCCGGGCGCACTGCAAGATCACCACGGCGTGCTCGTCGAAGAACCCGCCTGGGCCGGTGGTGATCACCCCCGCCTTGAGCAGCGCAGTCAACAGGTCGGCGTCCACTGCCGAACGTTCGAGCAGATCCTCCCGGCTGAGCCGGATGCGGGTGGGTGCCACCGCCGCCGGGTCCGAGCCCGGCTCAGCAGGCGTCCCGTTCCCGACCGACACCAATCGCGGTACCCCATAAGGGGATCCGGCGAGCGGCAACTCGCCATCCTGCTGGGCGTCTAGCTGGGCTTTGATGACCTTCAGCGGCAGGTACTGGTCGCGCTGAGCAGTCAGGATGAAGCGCAGCCGCGCGCAGTCGTAAGCGGTGAACCGACGATAGCCCGATGCCGCACGCTGTGGCGTGACGAGACCCTCGGCCTCCAAGAAGCGGATCTTGGAGATCGTCACGTCCGGAAAGTCTGGCCGTAGCAGGTCGAGGACCGCTCCGATCGACATCCCGGCCAGCGCGGGGGTCTCGGGCGCGGTCACTAGCTTCCGGGCCCTCCGTCGTCGTCACCGACCTTGGGACCGGTCAAGAAAACCAGCCGGAATTTGCCGATCTGAACCTCGTCGCCGTTTGCCAGCACCGCCGAATCGACGGGCTCCCGGTTGACGTAGGTGCCGTTGAGGCTGCCGACGTCAACGACCTGAAACTCATCGGACTCCAACCGGAATTCCGCATGCCGCCGGCTCACCGTGACGTCGTCGAGGAAGATGTCGCTATCGGGATGGCGCCCGGCCGAGGTGGTCGCCTGGTCGAGCAGGAAGCGAGACCCGGCGTTGGGTCCCCTTTTGACGACCAGCAATGCCGAACCGACCGGCAGTCCCTCGACGCCGGAGACCGCGGTCTCAGTACCCGCTTGTGCGGGAGCGTCCAGTTCATTGAGGAAGTCGGCGCGGAAGACCGATGTCGTCTCCACCGTGACTTCATCAGAGGTCTGGTCGTTTTCCTTCTCCGTCACCCGCTGCTCCTCACTGGCCACTGCTGCGTTGTCTGGTTGGGTCCGCTCAACCGGTTTCCCACCTGCCTTGACCGTCGATGTGTCGACCGTACCGCGCACGGGAGCCCAATGTGCCCTCCCCCGCCGGATCGGCGGATGAGCCTCCCCGCAGCGCGGCGCGCCATGCCGTCGGCGCAGCGAACCATAACAGGGGTCATTCGGCCAGTGTGGCGCGGTAGGCCTCGGCGTCCAGCAGGGCCGCGAATTCCTTATCGAAGGACCCACCGTCGACTTCCAGTTCAAGGAGCCAGCCGGAACCGTAAGGATCCGAATTGACCAGCTGCGAGTTGCCGTCCAGATCGCCGTTGACGGCAACGACTTTCGCCGAAACCGGTGCGAACAAATCCGACACCGACTTGGTCGACTCCACCTCGCCGAAGGACTCTCCCGCAGTGACCTGCGTACCGACATCGGGCAGCTGGACAAACACGACGTCGCCAAGCGCCGACTGCGCGTAGTCCGTGATTCCCACCCGAACGGTGTTGTCCCCGGTACGGCGAACCCACTCGTGGTCAGCGGTGTAGTGCAGATCCGGCGGAATTTCGCTCACGGTGTTCCTGTTCTACTCGATCACTCGGTTGTCAATCACTTTCCTGGCTGAGCGTATTGGCGCGGTTTTGGTTGCCGCAAGGCGGTGATGTCGACTTTCTCGCCCTGCTGGACCGACATGGTGCCACCGACACGTTTCACGCTGTCCACCGCGCCCCCGGGAATGTTCATCGCCGCCGCCAGTGTCGGCGGATCACCAATGGCCAGAACCGAATACGGCGGGATGAGCGTTTTGCCGTCGACGGTTAGCGCACCGGGAGTGCCGACGATCCAGGTGTCGACTCCGGCTCGCACCACCTGATGGCCGTCGCCGATCTGGATTGCCTCGGCGCCGGCCGCCCGTAGTTCGTCGATCACGTCGAGCATCGCCTGAGGCGCCACACCGGGTCCGGGATCGTCGATCCGAACGGTGACGCCCGGACCGGTGGCCCCGACGGTGCCGATCAGAATTGACAGCGCGGCCAGTCGGGCCTGCGCGTTTTGAATGGCGGCCTGATCGCTGGTGCCCGATGCCTGCAACGAAGACAACGTGCGTTGCAACTCGGCGACTTCGGTGTTCAGCGTCGCTTCTCGTCGATGCAGAGAATCCAGCAGTACCAGCAGATCTGCCGGGCGGGCGGTATCCAACGAGTCGCCGGAAGTGTTTTGGCGGACCTGGGTGGCGATGGCCACACCGAGCAGCACGCACAGCATTACCGCCAGCGCGCCGAAGATCGTGCGGCCGCGCCGGAGCGTGCCGAGCAATCCCCGCGGCTTCAGCTCCCCGATCTCGGGTCGCGGTTGGTGCGGCGGCAGCTCGTGCCGGCCGTGCTGCGCAGCCTCGTCGGTGCCGCGGTTGTGTTGCTGCGTGGTCTCGTCGGCGTTGGACTCTGGCGCGTTGTCCTGCGACGTGCCTTCGGGATTCGGGTCGTTCATGTCGGCCTCATGCCAGCTAAGCCCCGAACAACCGGCGTCGCAGCGCGGCGGCGTTACCGAAGATGCGGATGCCGAGCACGACGATGATCGCGGTCGACAGCTGTGTGCCCACGCCCAGTTTGTCGCCGACATAGACGATCAATGCGGCGACCAAGACGTTGAACACGAACGACACCACGAAAACCTTCGGGTCGAAAATCCGTTCCAGATAGGCCCGTAACCCACCGAAGACCGCATCGAGCGCGGCGACAACGGCGATCGGCAAGTACGGCTGGACGACTTCCGGCACGCTGGGATGGAATACCAAACCCAGCACGATCCCGACCACCAGCGCCGCGATACCGATCATCGGTGCTCTGCTCCCCTGTTGAATTTCAGCACTAGGAACCAATCTTCTTGGCGAACTTGACATCTCGGACTGCGCCGGCGGGCAGCGTGAGGTTGTCGCGGGCGCTGACGTCCACACCGACGCCGTAAGACGCCTCCAACAGCCGTAGCCGGCGCAGGCCGGGGCTGTTGTTGAACACGTCTTGCATAGAGTGTGGGGGTCCGACCGCCAGGACCGTGTACGGGCTGCTGATCGGATTATTGTCAACCAGAATCGCGCCGCCTGCCTGCCGGATGGTCACGTTCGGCCCGATCCGGACACCGCCGACAGAGATCGCTTCAGCGCCGCTGGCCCACAACGAATTGACCACCAGCTGCAGATCCCGGTCGAGAATGATCTGCCGACTTCCGGCCACCCGCTGCTTGGACACGTCGGAAAGATTCGGAGCGAGGCCGGGATCGGTGACCGTGACGCTCAGACCGGGGCCGGTGACCGGGGTGCTCGCCGCGGCAAGGCTGAGTCGGTCAAGGTTGGCGAGCAGTCGCTGGCCCTGAGCATCTTCGGCCAACGCTCGCCGCTGGACGTCGTCGCGTTGCGCGGTGAGCGCGTTGCGGCGTGCCGTCAGGTCGCTTGTCGTCGTCTCCTCTGAGCGCACGGTGCCCGCCAGCACTCGTTGGGCCGCACTGACACCCGGCGCGACCAGCCGAGCCTGCGCGACGGCGCCGGCGAACACCGTGGCTACCAGCAAGGCCGCCAACGCTTCCCAGACCCAATTCGAAACGCGGGCTGGGCCGGTCTGCGGTTCGCCGGAGCCCTCCCGCTTGGCCGCTGCGGCCGCGTAACCGGGATCGAGGTGCTCGGAAAGCAGGGCACGCAGCAGCGACGGCACCGGTATGAACTGTGGGCGCCCCGCCTCGTGTGAGCTGAGGCCCGCGTAGGGGTCATAACCGCCGAGTGACTGTTCACCCATCGACATCTGCCCTGCTGCTCAGCGTCTTTCGGCGGCCGGGCCGCACCGGAGGCAATCGGCGCATCACCAACACCACCTGCACCGCGTACAACACGAACGACCACAGGTAGAAGTACGTACCCCAAATCAGAAAGGCCCAGCCGCAGGCCAGGATGACACGACTCCACGTGGCGTCGTAGTGGCCGAGCAAAATCAGCGGAAAGGCCGACATAAGAGCAAAAGTCGCGGCCTTGCCGATGTAGATCACCGGCAGCGCGGTGAACCCGCGTGTGCGCAGCAGCGGCAGCTCCGCGGCCAGCAGCAAGTCCCGAACCAGCAGAACAGCAATGATCCACCATGGCACGATGCCCCGCAGCCCGAGAACGATGGGGACGGTCACCATGTAAAGCCGGTCGACGGCCGGATCCAGATACTCACCCAGTTTCGACGACTGGTTCAGCAGCCGGGCGATCTTGCCGTCAGCCCAATCCGATGCGCCGCTGAACATCAAGACGGCCACCGCCCAACCGTCGGAATGTGCAGCCAGCAGTAGGTAGATGAAGACCGGGATCAGCACCAGACGGAGCCCGCTTAGCAGGTTGGGCACCGTCAGCAGCCGATCGTCGGCGACCCTGTTCATGGGCGCCGCTCCTCCGCATCGCCTCGCTCTGCATCGCCGCCGGCGCGCTCCATGAGCCGTGACCTTAGCTCGCTTCAGCCCTAGCGGAAGATGCCGGGCAGGCTCAGCGCGGAAAGCGAGTCGTCCGACAACGGGTTGTCGTGCACCATGTACGTCCACGTCGACGTCGGGCGGGCCAGCTTGGACAGGTCCACGCCGGGCTCGTCCTCGATCGTCGGCGAGGTTTCGAACGTCTGCTGAGCCGCTTCGATCGCATCGGCGGCCAGCGATGCGAACGCATCCACGGCCATCCGGTGGAATTCGTCCAGCGGGTTCTGCCGGCCCAGGGCCCGCAGGTGGATGCTTTCCCGGATGTCGGCGAGGTAGGCAAGGTGGTCGGCCCAGCCGCGGTCGAGGTGATAGAGCATGATCAGCCGGCAAATCGTTTCCAGGCGGTCTTCCGACAGGGTCTCGGACAGCTCCTCGTAACGCTCGGGCGCCAGCTCGGCCAGTTCCTCGCGGGCGGCGGCGCTGCTGAGCAGCGTGTTGCGCCGCTCCACGATGATCGCCCGCTGCTGAGCGATCAACTGGTTGTAGCGCCAGGTGTTTGCGTGCACGTCGAGCAGCCGTCCCTCGGCGACCCGCTGGGCGTGCTCCAGCAGTCCGGCCACCTTAGAGCTGACGATGCGGCCGTCCTCGTCGGTCTGCATGGGCAGCTTGTTGGGTTCGAGGTTGGCCGCGGCGACGTCGTCTTCCCAGCTGGAGAAGAACACCGATGAACCGGGATCGCCCTGGCGGCCGGCGCGTCCACGTAGCTGGTTGTCCAGCCGCTCGGTGTTGTGCCGGCCGGTGCCGATGACGTGCAACCCGCCCAGCTCGGTGACCTTGTCATGGTCGGCCTCGTCAGATCCCCCGAGCCGGATATCGGTGCCGCGACCGGCCATCTGGGTGGACACCGTCACCGCGCCAAGTTGGCCGGCCTCGGCGATCACTCGGGCCTCCTCGGCGTCGTTCTTCGCGTTGAGCACCACCGCGGGAACACCGCGACGCTGCAGCCGCTCGTGCAGCTCCTCGGATTCGGCCACGTCACGAGTGCCGACCAGCACCGGCTGTCCGGTCTCGTGCACGTCGATGATGTGGGCGATGATCGCGTCGTTTTTCGCCGCCGCGGTGATGTAGACCCGGTCGGTCTCGTCTTCACGGATGTTCGGCGCATTCGGCGGTATCTGGGAAACGCTGAGCTTGTAGAACTGCCGCAGCTGCTCGCCAGCGGCCAGCGCGGTGCCGGTCATGCCGCACACCGTCGGATAACGGTTGATCAGCGCCTGCACTGTGATGGTGTCCAGCACTTCGCCGGTCTCGGTCGTCTCGATGCCTTCCTTGGCCTCGACCGCCGCCTGCAGACCGTCGGGCCAGCGTTGCAGCTGGGCGATGCGGCCACGGGAGGCGTTGATCAAGTGCACGGCGTCGTCGCGCACGATGTAGTGCACGTCGCGGTGCAGCAGGACATGCGCGTGCAGCGCGACGTTGACCTCGGTGAGAGTGGTGCCGACATGCTCTTCGGAATACAAATCGATTCCGCCGAGCTGCTTTTCGACTTTGCGCGCGCCGGCCTCGGTCAGGTGGACGTTGCGGCTATCGGGGTCGGTGTCGTAGTCCCCGCCGGCTTCCAGCTCGCCGACCAGTCGGATGATCTCCAGCCGTGGGGTTTCGCGATGGGTGGTTCCGGCCAGCACCAGTGGGACCAACGCCTCATCGACCAGCACCGAGTCGGCCTCGTCGATCAGGGCCACGTCGGGATTGGGCGACACCAGGTCGGCGACATCGGTGACCAGCTGGTCGCGGAGCACATCGAAGCCGATCTCGTTGACCGAGGCGTAGGTGACGTTGCACTTGTAGGCCGCGCGACGCTCGTCGGCCGTCGATTCGGCGGTGACCCAGCCGACCGTCAAGCCCAGCGCCTCCAGCAGCGGACCCATCCACTCGGCGTCGCGGCGAGCCAAGTAGTCGTTGATCGTGACGATGTGAACGTGTCGGCCGCCCAACGCGTACCCGGCGGCGGCGATCGCTCCGGAAAGCGTTTTGCCCTCACCGGTCGCCATTTCGATCACATCGCCGGCCAGCATGCGCAGCGCGCCGAGGAGCTGCACATCGAACGGCCTTAGCCCGGTCGCGCGTTCGGCGGCTTCCCGCGCGATGGCAAGGAACTGTGGGATGTCATCGGCTTCGGCGAGGTCGTCGACGTCGAGCAGGCCCGCGGCTTTGCGCAACTGTTCGTCGTCGAGGCCGGCGGCCTTCTCGTCATAGTCTGCAGAAGCGCTGGCTTGAGCCTGCGAACGGCTTTGATTCTTCTCGGCGCTGGCTCCGAGCAGCCGCCAGAATCGGCTACTGAGGCGCCCCGAGGAAGCGCTGGTGGTCTTTGGCACAGATCAACGGTACGTCAGGTGCGTCACGCCAGATTTGACCGGCGGGGATACGCGACAGCGGGGTCGGTGAGCACGTTGACGACGGCGGGTAGGCCGCTCTCGAAGGCGCGTTTCAACGCGGGTCGAAGTTCGGCGGGCGTTGTGACCAGCTCGCCATGTCCGCCCAGCGCTCGTACCACCTCGTCATAGCGGGTCTCGGGACGCAGTTCGGCCACCACCGAATAGCCGTACAGCGCTTTCATCGGGTGGTGCTCCAGAGCCCAGATCCCGTTGTTGCCGATTACCGAGACGACGGGCACGTTGTGCCTGACCAGCGTGTCCCATTCCATGCCGCTGAATCCGAAGGCGCCGTCGCCTTGCAGCAACACGACCTGGCGGTCGGGCCGCGCCAGCTTGGCGGCCAGCGCGTAGCCCGGACCCGAACCCAGGCAGCCGAACGGCCCGCTGTCGAGCCAGGCACCCGGCACATAGCTGTCGATGACCCGGCCCGCATAGGAGCCGAAATCGCCGGCGTCGACGACCACGATCGCGTCGCGGTCCAGCAGTGGGGCCAGCTCGGCGTAGACCCGCATCGGATGCAACGGGCTGCGGTCGTCGACCAGTTCGGCCTGTTCGCGGTCTCGGGCGGTCGTCTCGGCCGCACGCAAATCGGCGAGCCAGTCGTCATGGCCAGTCGCGCTCGTCGGCTCGCCCAGCGCGGCCAGTGTCGCCGACAGGTCGCCGTAAAGACCGGCGGCAATCGGCCGCGGATGGTCACGGTCAGGTTGGGCGCGATCAGCCACGATCAGCTGCGTCTCTGGGCCGAACACCCCGCCGAAGCCCAGCCGGAAGTCCATCGGCACTCCTGCCACGACCGCAACGTCGGCCTCCGCCAAGGCTTTTGAGCGTGCCCGGGAAAATGCCAACGGATGATCTGCGGGCACGCAGCCGCGGGCCATGCCGTTCATCAGCACCGGTATCCGTCGCTGCTCGGCCAGGCCAAGCAGCGCCGTTTCCGCGTGACCCCACCACACGTTGGTGCCCGCCATGATCACCGGACGCTGCGCGGCCGACAGCAGCGCGGCTGCGCGGTCCAAGGAGCCGCCGTCGGCGGCGAATGGCGCCGTCAGCTGTGTGAGTGCGCCAGGGCGGCCGTCGTCGTCGGCCATGGAAAACACGTGATCCATTGGGAAGTCGACGAATCCGACGCCGGACGGCGCGCTAACCGCCGCCCGCAACGCATCGTCGATGAGCCGCCCCGCGGCCACTGCTGACTGCGCCGTGGCGGCAAACCGGGTCAACGGTGCCACAAACGGAATATGGTCGATCTCCTGCAGCGACCCCATCCCCCAGCGCCCCGCCGGCGCCCGACCACCGAGGACTAGCAGCGGCGAGGAATTCTGCTGCGCGGCGGCCATCGCGCTCATGCCATTGGTGACGCCCGGTCCCGCGGTCAGTGCGGCCACCCCGGGCATCCGGGTCACCTTCGACCAGCCCTCGGCGGCAAAAGTCGCCGTCTGCTCATGGCGGGTATCGATCAGCCGGATGCCCTCGTCACGGCAGCCGTCGTAAATCGAGAACAAGTGCCCGCCCGACAGGGTGAACACCGTGTCGATACCGTTGGCGCGCAGTCGGCGGGCGATGAGCCGGCCGGCGTGCACAGTCTGGCTGGGCGGAGCGTCGGTGCTCATGTGCGCCGCTCCTCATCGCTTCTTCCCCCTCGCCGCTGCGCGGCTGGGGGTGCCCCCAGTGCATCGTCGACGGCGCGGCTCATGTCGGCAGCCTATCCGCCGCCCTCGGGTACCTTCGCGGGGAAGGACGGGAAGTATTCCTGCGAGGCGCGGCGCCCGGTTCCGGCTAACGCCTCTGCGACGAGGAGATGTCGAACTTGGACCCCAATCTGTTCACGCCGTCTAGAGACTGGTCCGCGGAGACCCTGCATTCCGTCGGGTGGCTCGCGATCGCCTGGGCGATCAGCGCAGTTTGTGTCGTGGTCGTGTTGGCCGTGCTGAGGTACTCGACCGTCTGGGGTCGGCAGTTCTGGCGGATCAGCGGTGGCTACTTCACTGGAAGTCATGCCGTTCGAGTCTGGCTAATGCTCGGTGTGTTGCTGCTGTCGGTCCTGCTATCGGTACGTCTTGACGTGCTATTCAGCTACTTCCACAACGACCTGTACACGTCGTTGCAGATATTTGTTAGGGGCATGGCAACGGGCAACCACCAGGTCGAACAATCTGGGGAGCACGGCTTTTACATGTCGTTACTGCATTTCACCGTGCTGGCAGCCATCTACATAACCCTGATCATGGTTGACATCTATCTGACTCAGCGATTCATCATCGCCTGGCGTATGTGGCTGACCAGCCACCTCACCGACGACTGGCTGGACGGCAAGGCCTACTACCGGGACCTGTTTATCGACGAGCCGATTGACAATCCCGACCAGCGAATCCAGCAGGACATCGATATCTTCACCGCCGGCGCCGGCGACACCCCGAACATCCCACGCAACGGGACGCAGCAAATGCTGGTCCTCGGCGGTGTCCACGCCGTCGCCTCGGTGATTTCGTTCGCCGCGATCTTGTGGAACCTCTCAGGCCCGCTGTTTTTGGGCGTCACGGTGCCGCGCGCGATGTTCTGGATCGTGCTGATCTATGTGTTGATCGCGACTGTCGTCGCGTTCTGGCTAGGGCGTCCCCTGATCTGGCTGAGCTTCAGTAACGAGAAGCTCAACGCCGCATTCCGCTACGCGCTGGTGCGGCTGCGCGACTCCGCCGAAGCCGTCGGCTTCTACCGGGGTGAGGGCGTCGAGCGGGCGCAGTTGTGGCGGCGCTTCACACCGATCATCGACAACTACCGCAGGTTTGTTCGCCGGACCATCTTATTAGAAGGGTGGAACTGGTCGATGTCGCAGGCAATCGTCCCGTTGCCGTGGATAGTCCAGGCCCCGCGGCTGTTCGCGAAACAGATCCAGCTCGGCGACGTGACTCAGACGGCCTCTGCGTTTGGCGCGATCACAGATTCGTTGTCGTTCTTCCGCAACCAATACCACGCGTTCGCGGCTTACCGCGCGGTGATCATCCGGTTGCACGGGCTTGTCGACGCGAACGAAAAGGGCCGCGCGTTGCCGGCGATCCTCGTCAAGCCCAGTCGGGACGTAGCCGTTGAACTCGCCAACGTCGAAGTGCGCACGCCGGGCGGAGACCAATTGATCGACCCCCTCGACGTGCAGCTGGGCAGCGGTTCTTCGCTGGTGATCACCGGGCAGTCAGGATCGGGAAAGACCACGCTGCTACGCAGTCTGGCCGAACTGTGGCCGTATGCCTCAGGCACCCTATGCCGCCCGGGCGGCGACAACGAGACGATGTTCCTGTCGCAGTTGCCCTATGTGCCGCTGGGCACGCTGCGGACCGTGGTGTGCTACCCGAATTCGCCCAGCGACATCGCCGACGACACGTTGCGGCAAACGCTGACCAAGGTCGCGCTGGCCCCGTTGTGCGACCGGCTCGACGAAGAGCGCGACTGGGCCAAGGTGCTATCCCCGGGCGAGCAGCAGCGCATCGCCTTCGCCCGCATTCTGCTCACCAAACCCAAGGCGGTATTCCTCGACGAAAGCACCTCAGCGCTGGATGAAGGGCTCGAATTCGCGCTCTACCAAATGCTTCGGCAGGAACTGCCGGACTGCGTCGTGGTCAGCGTCAGCCATCGGCATGCCGTCGAATTGCTGCACGAACAGCAGCTCGAGTTGCTCGGTGGCGGCCAATGGCGACTGGGTCCGGTGGAACGCGAGCCGGCGCAGGTGTAATTATCGCGTGGCGGCATGCGCGCCGGCACGGCGGCCGAAGAACGAACCCTCACCGAGTTGCGTGCCGCTGGCATATCCCTTGCCGTCTTGGGCGATATTGGATGCACACGCCCCCACGGCATACAGGCCGGGGATCACCGTGCCGTCCTCGCGCAGTACCTCGCCGTCCACCGAAGTGGCCAACCCACCGACGGTAAAGCCGGCGTACATGGCCTTGCCTAACGATAGGTCGAACGCACCCCACGGCCCTTTATCTTGCGGCGCAAGGTAATCCGGCTGCTTGTGGAAATCGGGATCCTCGCCGCGTGCGGCGTAGGTGTTGTAACGGTCGAGCGTCGTGACGAGGTTGCCCTGCGGGATGCCCAGCGCAGCTTCCATCTCGGCAACGGTTTCCCAACCGTCGATCAGCGGGATCAGGGGCACCTCCGGTGGCTTCAGATGAGCCTCGTCGACGATCAAGAACGCTGCACTGTCCGGCTGATCCATGACGAAACCCGATGTGCGCGAATGGTAAGAGTCCTCGGCGACGAAACGTTGGCCGAGCTTGTTCACGATGATGCCGGTCAGCAGGATCGACGGCGGATAGGCCGGCGCGGTGATGAAGATCTGGTCCATGTGCTGGGTCGCGCCGCCGACCGAGACGCCCATCCGGATCCCCAGCCCGTCGTCGTAGGTGTTGCCCAGCACGAACGGCTTCTCGGCCAGTTTCGGGGTGTAGGTGGCCACCATCTCCGGATTCATCACGAACCCGCCTGCGGCGATGATCACCGACTTCGCTCTGATCGCGCCGGTATCGGAGAATTGCTTCCACATCACGCCGGTGACCGCTCCGGATTTGTCGGTGATCAATGCCGTGGCGCCGGTCTCGTACCGGATCTGCACGCCCAAGCTGGTCGCGCGTTTGAGCAGCAGATCGACGACCATGCTGGCGCCGCCGGTGTCGCCCGGTACCGGTACTTTGTGCCCACGCGGAGCCGGAACCGCCTGCTCGAGAAACGGCCAGACCTTCTCGTTGCCGGTGAACATCAGCCCCTCGGTGTTGGGCTGGATCACCGCCTTCCCTGGGAAGTAACTGCGCTCGAACTGAAAACCCAAGTCCTCCAACCAATTGAAATGCTCGACGCTGCCGTCGCAGTAGGCGCGGATCTTCGCGTGATCGGGGTCACGAGACACCGCGACCAGATACTTGTACATCTCCTCAGCGGAGTCGGCGTGCCCGCTGGCCTCCTGCACCGCGGTCCCGCCACCGAGGTAGAAATGTCCTCCGGCCATCGCGGTGGTGCCGCCGGCCGCGGCCGCGCGCTCCAGCACCAGTACCCGTGCACCCGCCGCGGCCGCGCTGACCGCTGCGCAGCCGCCCCCGATACCGAAACCGATCACCACGACGTCGACATCGTCCGACCACGACGACACGCCGTCAGCGCTGAAAGTTGCTGGTATCTCGGTACTCATTGGCGCCGCTCCTCTCCCCCTCGCCGCTTCGCGGCTGGGTGGTACCCCCACATCACTACGTTCTGCATCGTCGCCGGCGCGACTCATTGGCGCTGCTCCTGCTTGATGTAGTCGAAGAACTGCCGCATCTCGGCAGAGACGTGCGCGACCTCCAAAAAAGGCACCCCGGCCTGCGGGGCGGCCAGGTAGGCGAACCGCAAACCGCCGGGCATCACGCCCTGCTGAACCACAGACCCGCCGTGCTCGGTGGCGCTTGCCAAGGTGTCCTCGAAGTGCTCGGGGCTTTCGGCCTCGATGCAGATGTGGTGCAGACCCGGGCCGCTGTCGCGCAAGAAGTCACTATAGATATTAGGACCGCGGACCGGTGTGACCAGCTCCAGCTGCATATCGCCGAGATAGCTCAGCGAAATGTGCGCGACGAAGTCGGCCGGTCTGCCGAGGTAGCTGCAGGTGTCCGGGGCGAAGTGCACATCGGGTATCCGCACCCATTTTTTTACGCCTAACAGGCCGGTGAGGGCTGTTTCTGTGGCGTCCAGGTCGTGAGTTACCCAGGCGATCTGTACGGGCGAACCGACGGAGAGGGTCATCGTCTCGCAGGATAGCCCAGCGTCTGGCCCGGCAGAAAGACGTTGCCACCGCCAGCTCGTTCAGCCACCACAGCCGTCGTTGAACGTGTTCTAATTCTGCGACGTTGCGCGGTACGGCGTCGCGCTGATGCCGGGCTGGGTCAGCACACCGACAAGCAGCCGAACCTGGGTGTCGAACACCGCTTCGGGGTCGGTCAGGGTGTCGGAGCCGTATTGCCCGAACACCTCCAGGCTGATCGCTCCCACCACGCCGGCCCACACCGCGAAACACTTGGCGATGACCGGATCGTCGCCGGGGAAACCGAACGTCTGCCGGAGGCGTTCGAAGTCCGACGAAATAGGTTGCTGCGCCGGGTAATTGGTCAACATGATGTCGCCTGTCGCGATACCGGCGCCCACGGCATCGAACAACGCGCGGACTACTCGCGTTCCGGGGCCGACCGTTCGCTCGGCCGGCGCGTGGTACCCGGGCACCGGGCTGCCGTACAACAGCGCCCAGCTGGCCGGATGCGCAGTGGCCCAGCGGCGGGCGGCATGCGCGATGGCGATGACGTCGTCGCTCCAGAGGTCCGGCACAGCGTCGCGGGCGCGATCCACCGCGCCGGCGAGGTCGGAATAGGCGTCGATGAGCAGCAACGTCAGCAACTCGTCGCGACTGGACACGTACCGGTACACCGCAGACGACACCATGCCCAGGTCACGGGCGATCGCACGCAGCGACAACCCGGCCGCGCCGTGTTCAACCAGATGGCGCCGGCCGAGCTCGACGATCTGCGCCTCGATGCGTTCACGCGATTCTTGCCGCTTGCCCATCCAGCCATTTTGACATAAAAGAGATCACTGCTCTTGAAATCGGTTCATCGGTATGGCACCGTGACACTCAACGAGAGCACCGCTCTCTTGAGCAACGAAGGACACGCCATGACGCTGCGGTACGACGAACCCAATCGAACCGCGCAAGTCGGCAACGCGCTGATTCGCTGGCTCGCGGAGGTGGGCATCAGCATCGCCGGGACCAAGGCGCTTCAGGTGCGCGGCCGCAAGTCCGGCAAGACCCACGGTGTCGTCGTCAACGTGCTCAGCGTGAACGGCGTCGACTACCTAGTGTCTCCGCGGGGCAACACCCAGTGGGCCCGCAATGTCCGAGCCGCCAGCGTCGTGGATGTCGGGCCACGCTGGCGTCGTCGCCGACTGCGCGCAACCGAGGTGGCCGACGTGGCCAAGCCGGACCTGCTGAGGAGATACCTGGACAAGTGGTATTGGGAAGTCAAAGGCCATGTTGCGGGGTTAACACCCGACTCCGGCGATGACGAATTACGTTCTGCCGCACCATCAATCCCCGTCTTCGCGTTGGCAAATCCGCGCTGAGTTGCTACGCGGCCGGACCGCCGGGGTGGTGGGAGACCCCCACATCGTCGCGGACCTGTTGCGAGGTGGCCTGCCACGACACCGCCGCCGGGAGATTGCCCCAGACGCTGTTCAGTAGCCCGACTATCAAGGCCTGTCCGGCGGGGCTGATGATGTAGACCGGTCCCCCGGAATCGCCCTTTTGACTGATGGCGCCGTTGGCCATCGTGAACCAGCCGTTGTTGACCGCATCGACTGTTCCGCAGGTTTCGCCGGTGACGACGCCGAAATGGCAGACGGGCTCACCGGGCGTTACGACAAGACCCGGGTCCGATTGCAGCGTGCGTCCGCCGGGCAGGACGTTGTTCGCGTTGACGGCGCTGGTCAGCACGATCGATTCGTAATCGTTGATCTGCTGGTCGGTGCCGACAATTGTGCCGTTCGGCGTGTTGTCCCGGAATGTCGCCAGATTGCCGATGACGTTGTTGTCCTTGTCGGTAACCGGTCCCTCGCCGCGGCAATGTCCGGCAGTGAACGCCACCCGCAGGCCCGGGTCGACGTAACCCAAGGTGCACAGGTGGCCGCCCTGGTGGATCTCCATTCCGGGGAAGACGAGCACGGGGTCGGCCCTGGCCACCACCCCGGAGAAGCAGGCAGCCAAAACCGACGCGACGAACGCGCCAACTGCCGGATGGCGCACCGTCGACTCCCCTCCGTCGAGGGCCGGCGCGACGCCGGCCGGCTTTCAGATTACCGGCCCAACCCAACGCATCTCGCGGTTATGGCAGAGAGCGGTGACTTGGGAGCGCGCCGCCCGCTCCAGGCGCGACGCGCTCCCGATCGCGATCACGGAATCGTCAGCACTTCTCCGGGGTGGATCAGATCAGGGTTGGAGATGCCGCTGGCATCGGCGATGATCTGGTATTTGCTGCCGTCGCCGTAGAACCGCTCCGCGATGGCCCACAACGTATCCCCCGACTCGACGGTGTAGGTCCGTGGCGCGGGTTCGGGTTCCGGCTCGGGTGCTGGCGCAGCCTCCTCGACGGCGGCCTCCTCCGCGACGGGCCCAGCCTCGGCAGGCGCGGCTTCGGCTTCTGGCTCGGGTGGCGGCGCAGCGTCGGTCTCGGTCTTCGTCGCCCACGCCGCACCTCCGTCGGCTGCGTACAGCACGAGATTGCGATCGTCTTGCAGGACTAGCCTGACGTTCTTCTTGCCTTTGGTGTCGGTGTGCCACACCGGCTTGTCGGCGCTGTAGACGACGAAGTTGCCGTCGCTTTGGACCTCGGCGCGTACCACGTCTTGGCCTTCGGTGCCGGTCGCCCAGATCGCATGGCCGCGCGATGCCAGCACCAGGTTCCCGTCGTCTTGCAACGTCAGGGTGTAGGCCCCGTTACTTGAGGTCAGCGATTCACCCTTGACAAGTTTTTGTCCTTCGGTGAGTGTGTCTGCCACTGCGTACCCTCCTCATCATCGCGGCCCCGGCAGATACCGGGCGGGAGTCGTACAACCGCACGACAAATTCGACCCTACTGACGTTGGCTTTGCGATGGAACTATTCGGCACGCTGCAAATAAAACGATTGATGAACGGCCGCTAACCGCTGACGGTTACCTCAGGTCGACTGATCGAGCGAGGCTGCCAGGCCGGGGGGCCGAAAACATAGCCCAGCCGGTCGCGCAGGCCCGTCGCCGACCGGAAATCCCGAGCGATAGCGAGATATTCATGCGTTTGCAGCTTCCAGACGTTGAACGTATCGACCTGCTTGGTCAGCCCGTAGTGCGGACGGAACGTCTCTTGCCGGAAGGTGCCGAAGAGCCGGTCCCAGAGGATGAAAATGCCGCCGTAATTCTTGTCGAGATACTCGGAGTCCATCCCGTGGTGCACCCGGTGGTGTGACGGCGTGTTGAAGACGAATTCGAAAGGCGCCCACATTCTGCCGATCCGCTCGGTGTGCACCCAGAACTGGTAGATCAGGTTGATCGAAAAACTGACGAAAACCAGCCAGGGCGGAATACCCAACAGCGGCAACGGGATCCACATCAGAATCTCGCCGCTGTTGTTCCACTTCTGGCGCAGCGCGGTGGCGAAATTGAAGTATTGGCTGGAGTGATGGGCCTGGTGGGTAGCCCAGATCAGCCGAATCCGGTGCGCCATGCGGTGATAGCAGTAGTACAGCAGATCCACACCGACGATCGCGATAACCCATGTGTACCAACGCGTCGCGGATAGGTGCCACGGGGCCACGTATGCATAGATCGCGGCGTAGCCCAGCAGCGCAATGAATTTCCATCCCGCCGTGGTGGCCACTGAAACCAGCCCCATCGTGATGCTTGCCCAGGAATCTGCGGTGAGGTAGGCGCCCGACCCGGGCCGGGCGTTGGCTTCCCGCTCAATGTGTTCGAGTTTGCGGGCGGCGGTCCACTCCAGGATCAACAGCACGAGGAAAAACGGAATTGCGAACAGCACCGGGTCCCGCATCTGCTCGGGCAGCACGGATAAGAAACCCGCGATCGCGTTCACAGGCCAAGACTAACTGTCCGGCTTCTCAGCGGGCCGATGCTGGCCCGCATCGTCGCCGGACGGACTAGTCGGCGTGCGGCGCGCGGGGCATCGGCTCGTCCTGCTCGCCGGCATACCAGTGCACGGCCTGGATGCCCGCTTGCAGCGAAAGCTCGGCCACCAGCTTTTCCAGCCGGGACGGCGCGTGGCCATCGCTGAGCAGGTAGGCGGTCAAGGCAACGCTGTCGTCGCCGGCACGGCCCGTGTGAATACCGCGCAGCACAAATTCGCCGCTGCCGGTGCGCTGGACAATCTGGGCGCGCGCGTACTTTTCCGACTTGGGTCGACAGATCACCTGCAGTTGGTACGGCTGGTCATCCTCGTCCTCCTCCACCACGTTGTCCCGGTCGATCAGGTGACCCAGCGGGCGACCCAGCAGGTGAACACCGACAACGGTGCCGGTGGCGATCAGGGCGAACACGAAATGCCCGCCAGCCGCGAGCACACCGACCGCGGCCGAGCACCACAGGGTTGCGGCCGTGTTGAGCCCGCGCACATTGAAGCCTTCGCGCAGGATCACCCCACCGCCGAGGAAACCGACCCCGGACACCACATACGACGCCACCCTGGTTGGGCTGCTGTCGTTGGTGACGACCGCGTAGAGCACGAACAACGTCGCACCCGTGGCCACTAGCGCGTTGGTGCGTAGTCCGGCCCTTCGCGCCTGCCACTGTCGCTCGATCCCGATGAGCGCGCCACAGCCCAGCCCAACGCCCAACCGCAGCGCGAACTCGGCGATACTCAACGTCTGCATGACGTCGCTCTCCTTTCGTCTGTGCAGACCTGAGTACCAGTTTGGACGAGTCCGGTGAAATCGGGCTGCAATGGGTGCCGTTTACGCCCAGCTGCCGCCGACGGCGTTGTCGGTGGAGTTCATGTTGTTGCCCGCCGTCTGCACCTTCTGGCCGTGAGCGTTGGCTTGTTCGTAGATGACCTCGAAGTTGCGACCCAACTGTGTGATGAACTCCTGGCAGGCCACCGAACCGGCGCCGCCCCAGAAGTCGCCGGCGGCCAGCACATCGCGCAC
>NZ_JBATXN010000133.1:0-6701 GCF_049673265.1 Mycobacterium sp.
ACACCCAGGTCACCGACAGCGGACGCCTCGCATGGACCGACGGCACCGGCCCACCCGAAATCAACCACGCCCACCACCCCGACGAACTCCTCCGCGGAGACCCCGACCCACCCGACAACCGTTAGCGCGGAACGTTAGACAGGACGAGATCGCCTATCACACTGCCGGTCTCGCTCTGGCTAGCATCGCAGCCCCTAACCGACTGCTCGGTGAGGCAACCATGCCAGTGTGGCCGACAAATCTCGAACGTCGACGCCTATCGCCCGGCATTCCTCGATGCCTCGGTCGTCAAGCCCGGACACTGCATCGGATACCAGCATGATCCGGAAGTCGCGCTCGGAGGCCTCGTAGATAGACGCGCGAGGGCAGTTGGGAAAATTGCAGCCGACGAAAACCAGTGTGTCGCTTCCGGTATCGCGAATATGTTGCTCGAGCTTGGTCTGGTAGAAAGCACCCCACCGCGGCTTGTACACCACGTGCTCGCGCGGGCCGATCTGCTGAAGTTCACCGCTGAGAAGCAATTCATGGTCCAGCTCAACAGGATTGGGCAGCAATTCGGGTGCAATTTGCGAACCCGCGCTACCCGGGACAGCGAACCGCGCACCCTGCTCGATCGCCTGCCTTCTCACCAGGTCCGCATTCGACCCGTCCGGGCGATAGAGCCTCACGACGTGCACGATCGGCCTTGCCCGGTCGCGAAATTCGGTTACCAGCGAAGCCATGGCCGGAATCGCCGCCTTGGTGCCCTCGATGGGCAGCGGAGCGTCGTCGGCGTAGAAGTCGGGTTGGACGTCGATCAGGACAAGGGCCGCCGAGTCGGGCCGCGGCCGGGTGTACGGATCGGACATAGCTTTCGGTGTAACACAGCGATCTGCGCTTGCCAACTCACATGTTGGCCGAAGAGTTCCAGATCACGTCGAGGGTCGCTTTAGCGCCTCGACCAGGTCAGCAGATAACGATTTCGCATATCTAACCGCGACTTGCGCGTTTAACGATCCGTTTGCTAGACGCCGGATAGGGTACATATTGAGATACAGAATGTAAGCACTTGGGGCTTGCACCATCTCGGAGGTGGACACCGTGCGTACAACGGTTCGAAAGATATGGCTCGCGGGAACAGTTGCCGCGCTGGCCATCGCGGGATCGGGCGCCCCGAGCATGGCAGCGATCGCGCCCCCGCAGCCGTCCCCGGGCGTCACGTCGATTCAGCCGCCGAACGGCACGGTCGTCGGTGTGGCTCATCCGGTGATCGTCACGTTCACCGGGTCAGTCCGTGATCGGGCAGCCGCCGAACGCACGATCAAGATCACCGATCCGAACCACATGACCGGGCGATTCGATTGGGTCGACAACAACGTCGTGCAATGGATTCCCAACGGCTACTGGCCTGCCCACAGCCACATCGGTGTTAGCGTGCACGCCTTGTCAACCGGCTTCGACACCGGCGACCAGGTGGTCGGCACTGCGAGTATTTCCCAGCACACCTTTACGGTCAGCGTCAACGGCGAAGTACTGCGCACGATGCCGGCGTCGATGGGTAAACCGTCCCGCCCCACCCCGATGGGCAACTTCACCGCGCTGTCCAAAGAGCGCACTGTCCGCATGGATTCGCGGACGATCGGGATCCCGCTGAGCTCGCCGGAAGGATACGACATCGTCGCGTCGTGGGCGGTACGGGTCACCGGGAGCGGTGTCTACGTGCATTCGGCTCCCTGGTCAGTGGATTCGCAGGGCTATGCGAATGTCAGCCATGGCTGCATCAACCTCAGCCCGGATAATGCCGAGTGGTACTTCAACACCGTCCACATCGGTGACCCGATCAACGTGGTGGCGTAGCGGCGCGACGTGCGCCTTATCTGACGGCACCCGGCTGTGGCGACAGTCACACCCGCATGTGGAAGAGGCGGTCGAGCCGTCGAGTTTGCGCCTAAGACGACTTCGACGAAAGGTGCTCCCGTGACAACTACCAAAGCGCGCGCGGTCCGTTTCGATCAATATGGCGGGCGGGATGTGCTGTACGTGACCGATGTCGATGTGAACGCGCCCGGCAAAGGCGAAGTGCTGGTTGAGGTTCGCGCCGCCGGGATCAATCCCGGCGAGGCGGCCATCCGCGCCGGCGCACTACACGAGCAGTTCCCCACGACCTTTCCCTCCGGCGAGGGCAGCGATCTGGCCGGCGTTGTCGTCGAGGTCGGTGACGGGGTAAGCGATTTCGTCGTCGGGGACGAGGTGCTGGGGTTCAGCTTTCAGCGTTCCAGCCACGCCACGCACACCGTTGTCCCGGTTGATCAGCTGATCCACAAGCCCGCGCAACTGAGCTGGGAGGTCGCCGGATCTCTCTACGTCGTCGGCGCCACCGCCTACGCGGCAGTTCACTCTGTCGCGCCGCAGCAGGGCGAGACAGTCGCGGTCTCTGCCGCGGCCGGCGGAGTCGGCAGCATGGTCGTCCAGTTGTTGGCGCTTCGCAACGTGCGGGTGCTGGGCATCGCGTCGGCACGTAATGCCGAGTGGCTGCGCGCTCACGGTGCTATCCCAGTTGAATACGGCGACGGGTTGGCCCAGCGACTGCGTGAGGCCGCCCCGGACGGCATCGATGCCTTCATCGACCTGTTCGGACCGGATTACGTTCAGCTCGCCGCCGACCTCGGTGTGGCGCCCGAGCGCATCGACACGATCATCTCTTTCGCGAAGGCCGCCGAGGTCGGCGCCAAGACCGAAGGCAGCGCCGCGGCGTCAACGCCGGCGGTGCTGAAAGAGATCGCCGACTTGATCGCTTCCGGCGCAATCGACTTCGACGTCGCAGCAACCTACCCCCTGGACCGCGTCGCCGATGCTTTCGCGGAGCTCGAGCAGCGGCATACCCACGGCAAAATCGTTCTACTGCCCTGAGGTTCGGTTAGCCGATGCCGGCCTGGACGATCTTGACCACCACCATCACTCCTGCGACAACCAGGTAGCTGCGTAGCGTCAGCAGCCCGGCGCGTCGCAGCGGCGAGATGGCCGGTCGCTCAAGGGTCGCCAGCGCCGGCGTGGTCCACCGTGCGCGGACCTGGTTGCGGAAGGCTTTCAGTTCCTGACGTGTCAGCTTGGGCAGCTCGTCGAGTTCCTCCACCTGATCCAGGTCCAAGGCACCAAACGGCACGGTGTTCTCTGCTTCGCGGCGTTGCGCGATCCAGCCGGTGGCGTAGATGATCGCGCCACCTAGAACGCCCAGACCGGCGGCGATCCCGAGCCCGGTCGCAAGAGTCGCGGTGGATAGGTTCGGGAAGAACGTCACCGCGGTGAGCATTAGCGACAGCACCACCAGGGACCACACGATCATCCACGCGAGGGCGTTTTGCCGGAAACTGTTCACCCACGGACCCATCACCGGGCGGTCGTTGCAAAGCAGCACCAAAAACACTGTCGCCGAAGGCAGTAGTACACCGGCCAGCGCCTGCACACCCTGCGTGATCAGACCGAGGACGTGATCGGGGCTGAACGCGACAGCTGCCGACACCGCGAGCAGCAGGGCGTAACTGCCATAAAACAGCGGGGCCTCGGTGATCTTCCAGTGCAGCGAGTGCGGCTTACCCATTGCGTCGCCCAGCGCGTACGTAGTGGCCAGCCCGACGCAGTTCGCCCCGATCAGCGATGCGTCCAACAAGATGATCGCGAACAGCACGCCGACCGTGTGCCCCACATGATTCGACAGGTGCATGGCGACCGCGCCGGCGTCGGTGAAGTTACCCGCGGCCGCGGTACCACCGAGCCCGAATCCGGTGATTGCCATGAGCGCGACCGCCCCGCACATCACGACGACGATCCCGATGACCAAATCGGCTCGCCCGTACGGGATCCAGCGCGGAGTGATGCGCTTGTCGACGACGTTGGACTGCTGGAAGAACAACTGCCAGGGGGCCACCGTCGTGCCCACAATTGCCATGATGACCATGAGCACGACCGAGTCGTGGTCGCCCGGCAGCGAGGGAATCAGTCCCTGCACGCTGGTGCCGACGGTTGGGTGCACCGACAGTGCAAGCGGGAAGATCACGATGTTCACCGCGATCAGCACGAACATCAATTGCTCCCAACGACGGAACGAACCGCCCGCAACCACGGCGAACAGCAGCACCGCGGCCGCCGGTATCGCAAACACTTTCGGGCAGCCCAGGAATCCGAGCGCCAGGGACACTCCGATGAATTCGGTGACGATCGTCAAGGCGTTGAGGATCAACAGATCTCCGACACTGAACGCGCCCCAGAACTTGCCGAACCGTTCGAAGATCAGCCGCGCATGGCCGACCCGGGTCACTGCTCCCAACCGGAGCACCATTTCCTGGTTGACGTAGAGCACCGGGATCAGCAGCGCCAGCGTCCACAGCAGCTTCATGCCGTAGTTCTGCCCGGCCTCCGTGTAGGTCGCGACACCACCGGCGTCGTTGTCGCCGACCATCACGATCAGTCCGGGTCCGGTGATGACCAACAGCATCCGAAGCCGTTGCCACCAACTACGACCCGGGGCGGCGGCATCCGTTCGGATACGACCGAAGGCGCCGACGATGTCGCCGACGTGCGCCGAATCCAGCACCGCCGACTCGGACGGTGTGGCCTGCCGAGTCGTCGGAATGCCGACGGTGGCGTGCGGGGAGATGGAAGTCATCGGCCTCTCGCTCTCTGGTAATGGATGCGGCTGTTGGTGCGATGGTCGAAACCGGGGTCGGGGCAGGCGAAGTCAACGCACAACGCAGCGTGTCCGCGTCGAACGTGTCAGCAGCGGTAGCTGTCGCTAGGAGGCCGACGCCCGCCTCACGAAGCCGTGATCACCGTCGGCGGAATCCAGGACATACAACGGCTTCTTGCGAATTCGGCTGCGGTAATACGACCAGGGTGGACGCTGCTCCTCCGGAATTCCCACCATCTGATCGAGCAAGTTGGTGGAATGCAGCGCGACCGCGACATGACGCTGAATGCGCCCTAGGTCGCTGAAGGCCTTGAGCATGTCAACACAGTCGGCATCGGGGACGGTGCTTTCCGAAAGCAACTCCAGCGCCTCGAGAAGGGCAGCACGAATGTCTCCGCATGCCCGGTGGATCTGGCGTTCCGGGTTAGGCCTGGCCATCGCTACCTCCTCGATTTGGCTGTGCAACAAGAAATTCCATGATCGTCTCCTGCGGGAGCCCGCCCGACCACCTCGCGCCACGCCAAACCGCTGGGCGAGTTTTGGGCACGCCTCATTGCCCCGCGCACCAAATACGCGCAGGAACAACCGAAGTAGCGTCCGAAAAGGCTCAGACGGCAGAAGGAATGCCGCTACCGGATCGGGACAAAACGAAATTCGAATACGGATGCGGACTGTCGCTCGGACTCATCTCGCCCATCACCTCCTCACGGCCAGGACACACGGGGGTGTCACCAGGTGCATGCATGAGGGGTTTTGACGCCGACGGCGGCGCACCCCTCTCGTCGGAGCTTCGGCACTGCACGGCGTATCCAGATCTTCTTCCGGAAGCCACTTGGGCTCAACCCTTAAGCCGGGAGGAGCTGTCCTGACCCGGGGCGTCTCTCGACGTTCGGGGTCAGTGGCCTATATCCGTGCAGACGCCTCACCTACCGAGGTGCTTGCCAGTCCATCCTGGCATCCCAAGCGGTGCAGGTCAAACGCTATCCGAAAATAGTCGCGGTCAGCGCCGTGCCTCCAGTCCGCAGGGAGCAGACACATTGCCCTCCAGGCGGCCTAGGCTCGGCGGTATGCCCGCCACATTGCACGACCAAAGAGTCGCCGCGGCCCTGGACCGGATGTACGCCGAGACGAACGAACAAATGCCACGGCTGCGCGATATGCGAGACGTGCTGTCTACTGCTAAGACCGCACAAGAGCGCGCCGACGCAATGAGTGCTTTCTACATCCCGGTCACCCCGGAGGCCGGCAGATTGCTGTACTCGCTGGTTCGCGCGACGCGGCCCGCGACCATCGTGGAATTTGGTATGTCGTTGGGCATTTCAGCGATTCACCTGGCGTCAGCGGTGCGCGACAACGGAACCGGTCGAGTGATAACCACTGAACTCAGCGCGGACAAGATCGCCGCCGCGAAGCGGACCTTCGCCGACACCGGGTTGGACGACCTGATCACCATTTTCGAGGGCGATGCCCTTTCCACGCTTGCCGGCCTGGACGGACCGGTCGGAGTGGTGCTGCTCGACGGCTGGAAAGAGCTGTACCTCCCGGTGGTCATGCTGCTCGAGCCACATCTGTCGCCAGGAGCCCTCGTCGTCGCCGACAACACGGAGATGGCGGACACACAGCCGTACCTCGACTATGTCCGCAACGTTGAAAACGGCTATGTCAGTGTCAACTTCGCCGCCCGCAAGAGTGACAGCATGGAGATCAGCTGCCGCGTCGGCAATTAACTGCAGCTATTTCAGCGATTGCTCCAGCCACGGCGTCAGCCACTGCACACCTTCGGCGGTCAGGTGTACACCGTCGCTACGCACTTGGATGCCATCAACTTTGGCGGTGTAGACCCCTTCCGGGCACAGCTTCTTGTTCAGGTCCATTATCCGCACGCCTGTGCGTTGGCGGACGGTCCCGCTCAACAATTTGTTCCATTCCTTCACCCGCTCGGGTTGATCCTCTGGCCACGAGCTGCCGTCCGGACGTTCACCCCGCCGGCTGTAGGGCAGATTAGTCACGGTCAGTGGCGCCCCGCTGGAGCTGAGAA
>NZ_JBATXN010000134.1:0-2753 GCF_049673265.1 Mycobacterium sp.
CCGCAACGTGTCCCACTTACCCTTACTCGCGGTGGCAAACACCTCCAACCCCAAATGCCGGCCCAACTGCACCGCAGCCATCCCCACCCCACCAGCCGCGGCGTGCACCAACACCCGCTGCCCCGGCTTGGCGTCAGCTAGCCCTACGAACGCCATCCACGCGGTCGTGAAAACAACTGATGCGGCGGCAGCTTCGGCGTAAGACCAGTCGGCAGGCATCGGAAGCAACAACCGGACGTCTGCGGCCACCAGCGTGCCGCTGCCCTCCGGGAAAAGGCCGTACACCGAATCGCCGGCCGCGAATTCGGTGACCCCGGGCCCGACTTCAACGACGACGCCGGCGCCCTCGCCGCCGATCAGCGCGTCGTGGGTGAACATGCCCAGGGTGATCATGACGTCGCGGAAGTTGGTGGCGATGGCGCGCATCGCGACCCTGACCTGGCCGGGCTCCAACGGCGCATCGGCGTTGGGCACCGGCTCCAATTGGAGATTCTCGAAGGTGCCCGCACTGGAAAGGCCCAGCCGCCATGGCCCGTCGCCCGGCGGCACCAACACGGCGTCGACGGCCCGGCTGCCGTGCACCCGCGCGGTGTGAACCGTCCCACCCCGCACCAACACCTGCGGCTCACCGGTCGCAAGTACCGAAGCCAATGGCGTATCATCAACGGGCACATCGGAATCCACCAACACGATCCGGCCGGGATGCTCCGTCTGCGCCGAACGCACCAAGCCCCACACCGCCGCACCCGCCAGATCGGTGACGTCCTCTCCTGGTAGCGCCATGGCGCCGCGGGTGGCCACCACCAGCACGCCCGAGTCACGCTCGGCCAGCCAGGATTGCACAGCAGCTAGGGCGGTATGGGTGCGTTCGTAGGTGTCGATGACCGGGTCATCGGCGGCCGAAGCGGCTTGGAAAACTTCATACGACGGCGTCTCAGCGTGCGACACAGGCGAAGCGGGTGACCACACCAGCTCAAAAAGCCGATCGCCACCCGCACCGGATAACGCCGCCATCAACTGCTGCTGCGAAACCGGCCGCGCCACCATCGACGCCACAGACAACACCGGCAACCCCAGCCCGTCGGCCAACTCCACCGACACCGACGACGGACCCGACGGCGCGATCCGCGCCCGCACCGCCGCCGCCCCCGCCGCATGCAACGACACACCCTCCCAGGAAAATGGCAGGGCTATTTCGGCATGGCCATCGCCGTCGTGGGCCATCACCGCCGCGTGCAGCGCTGCGTCCAACAACGCCGGATGTACGCCGAATCCCGCTACGCCGCCGGCCGTCTCCGGCAGGGTGACCTCGGCGAACAGCTCGTCGCCTCGACGCCACAGCGCGGTCAATCCTTGGAATGCCGAACCATATTCGTACCCGCGTGCCGCCAACCGCTGGTAACCATCGGATACGTCGACGGAAGTCGCGCCCGGGGGCGGCCATACCGATAAATCCGCGCCCGGCTCAAGTGATTTCTGACCCAACTGTCCGCTGGCGTGGCAGATCCACGCCGAATCGGAATTGGTGTCAGCCCGGGAGAAGATGGACACGCTGCGCTGGCCGGACTCCTCGGCCGGCCCCACCACCACATGCACAGCGACCGAACCCGACGTGGGCAACATCAACGGCGCCTGCAATGTCAGCTCGTCAAGGGCCGCGCAGCCGATTTCGTCGCCCGCGCGGATCGCCAACTCGACAAATCCCGTACCCGGGAACACCACCACGCCGTCGACGGCGTGATCGGCCAACCATCCCTGCGAGGCTCCCGAGAGCCGTCCGGTCAGCACCACCCCGCCCGAATCCGGCAATTCCACCACCGCGCCAAGCAGTGCGTGCTCACTGGCGCCCAGCCCCAGACCGGCGGCGTCAAGAGCTGCACCGTCACCGGCGAGCCAAAAGCGGCGTCGCTCAAAGGCATACGTCGGCAATTCGACAAACTGAGCCGCGGGTAACACCGCACGCCAATCCACGCCGACACCCGCGACGAAGGCTTGTGCGGCCGAGGTGAGGAATCGGCGGATACCGCCCTCCTCGCGGCCGAGGGTGGGAATGACGATCGGTTCGGCGCTTCCGTCAGTGCAGTCGTTGAAGGTGTCCTCGATGCCGGCGATCAACGCGGGATGTGGACTGCACTCGATGAAGGTCCGATAGCCCTGTTGGGCTGCGCCGCGCACGGCCTGATCGAACTGCACGGTCTGCCGAATGTTGCGATACCAGTAGTCGGCGTCGAGGCCGGCAGTGTCGAGCAGACCGCCGGTCAACGTGGAAAAGAATGCGGTGCGCGAGGAATGCGGCTCCAGGCCGGAAAGGACGTCGGCCAGCTGCTCTCGGATGCATTCGACGTCCACGGAGTGTGATGCGTAGTCGACGTCGATCCGACGGGCACGAAGCTCACGCTGCGCACACTGCTCGACCAGCTCGTCGAGTGCCGCGACTTCACCGGAGACCACCACGGCGGACCGTCCGTTGACCGCGGCGATGCTGATGCGATCATCGAAGGGGGCCAATAACTCTCGTGCATGCTCGGCGCTGCACGCCAGCGAAACCATGCCACCCCGGCCGGCCAGCACCAGCAGCAGTTTGCTGCGCAGCGTCACCACCCGCGCGGCGTCGCGCAGCGACAGCCCGCCCGCGACGTAGGCGGCCGCGATCTCGCCTTGGGAATGGCCGATCACGGCGTCCGGCCGTACGCCCGCCGATCGCCACAATTCGGCCAGCGAAATCATCACCGCAAACAGCGCCGGCTGGACCA
>NZ_JBATXN010000135.1:0-6536 GCF_049673265.1 Mycobacterium sp.
ACGCCGGCCTAGCCGCAGCCCGACACACTGCTGGCATGGTAACAAGATTCGCCGCTGCGCAATCGTGCCGGGGCATCGTCGGATTCGCGATTTCAGCCGCAGTTTCCGAGCTGTTTACGTCCAGAGAGCGATCACCGACGCGCCCGCTATCTCAGCGTCGACGAGGCCCGTCGCCGAAGCGCCAGTCCGCAGGCGATCGACTACTGGGGCCCGGATGCCTGTCCGAAGATTGCGAGCCTGCTGCCTACCGGGCGGGAACGGCCCCGAGCACGTACCGTGGAATAGAAATTGCCGATGCACGGTTGGTCATTGCTGACTGGCCTGTGACCCCGATCACCGACACGGCAGGGTCTTCGTGCTAGTCGCGGAGGAATACACCGACGACGTCGAATTTCGGCGAACGACGTCGCCGGATTACTGAAGGGCACCAGGGTGCTAACACTGCAGAACCACGTCAACCTCAGCAACCTGACGACTATCCGCTCTCTCAATGCGGGCGTATTGACGGCTCGCGCCTGGGAGACATTGCGCGCCGCCGTTGCGGGCGCGAATCTCAGTTGGGCGATGCGGCCTGTCCGGGAGGACGGCAATCCGGCCACCCGGAACGTGGCCGCATCGGTTGATCAAGACCTGCCGCGCATGCGTCGCGGCGCCGAGCGCTGCTAGCCCGCGGCGTGTAGGTTTCGGGAGCTGACGAACTGGCGCAGAGATCCGGTCAACGGGTCTTCGAATTCGATACTCCTCGCCAGCAATTGCAGGGGCTGACTGAAGTCGTCTTTTGGAACGTCAACCACGCTGGGGTACAACGGGTCTCCGTAGATCGGTGTGCCGAGCGAAGTCATGTGTACCCGCAGCTGGTGGGTGCGCCCGGTGCGCGGGGTCAGCCGGTAGCAGCCATCCGGTGCTATCAACTCCACCAACGTCTCGGCGTTGGGCTCGCCGGGCTCTTCGACGGCTTGTAAACGGCCGCGGCGCTTGACGATCCGGCTGCGCACCACGCGCGGCAACGCCAGCTCGCTGTTGACCGCGGCTCTCGCCAAGTACGTCTTGTGCACCGCGCCACGGGCGAACATCGTCTGATAGGCGCCCCGAAGCTCGCTGCGGGCGGTGAACAGCAGCACGCCTGCGGTCAGCCGGTCCAGCCGGTGGGCCGGGCTCAGCTCGGGTAATCCCAGTCGCCGTCGCAAACGCACCAGCGCGGTCTGCGCGACGTGACGCCCGCGCGGCATGGTGGCCAGGAAGTGCGGCTTGTCGACCACGACGATGTCGTCGTCGCGATACAGCACGGGGATGTCGAATGGCACCGGCACCTCGTCGCGCAGGTCGCGGTAGAAGTAGACGCTGGCACCAGCAGGCAGCACGGTGGCGGGATCGAGCACCTCGCCGCGGGAGTCGACGACCTCACCGGCGATCGCCTTGGCCGCGACCGCAGGCCCGAAACGGCTCAGCAGTTCGTCGCCGAGCGGGCCGCCGCGCACCCGCAGTCGCGCCGGTCCCAATCCGTCGCGTGGCGGCAGCGGCAGTGACCTCACGGTCGGCTCAATTTAAGGGCACCGGCTCGAGGATTTCCGCGCGGGCTTCGGGAGCGCTGGCCCGCAGCGCATCCGCCGACGCGTCGTCGGGCTGGGCTTGCGACAACACCTCGGCCTCCACCCGCGCCGTGTACGTATCGACCTCGCGGTCGACATCGGCGGTGGACCAACCCAGCAGCGGCGCGACGATGTCGGCCACTTCACGCGCGCAGTCGACCCCGCGGTGCGAATATTCGATGGCGATCCGCGTCCGGCGCGCCAAGATGTCCTCCAGATGTAACGCGCCCTCGGCCGCGGCGGCATAGGCGGCTTCGACCCTCAGGTAGCCCGGAGCCGCGGCGATCGGGTTGAGCAGGTCGCGGCGGTCGGCGGCCATCGCCAGCACCTCGTGGATCAGCGAGCCGTAGCGGTCCAGCAGGTGTCGCACCCGGTAGGGATGGAGTCCCTCCAGCGCACCGACGTGCTCGGTCTGATTGATCAGCGCGAAGTAGCCGTCGGCGCCGAGCAGGGGCACTTTCTCGGTGATCGACTGCGCGACCCGAGCCGGAATGTATTGCGACGCGGCATCGATCGCATCGGCAGCCATCACCCGGTACGTGGTGTACTTGCCGCCGGCGATGGCGACCAGGCCGGGAGCGGGCACCGCAACTGCGTGCTCACGCGACAACGTGGACGTGTCCTCGCTCTCCCCCGCCAGCAGCGGTCGCAAACCCGCGTACACCCCGTCGATATCGGCGTGTGTCAACGGGGTGGCCAGCACGGTGTTGACGGTGCCCAGGATGTAGTCGATGTCGACCTTGGTGGCCGCCGGATGCGCCAGATCCAGTGCCCAGTCGGTATCGGTGGTCCCGATGATCCAATGGCTGCCCCACGGGATCACGAACATCACCGACTTCTCGGTGCGCAGGATGATCGCGACGTCGCTGACGATCCGGTCTCGCGGCACGACGATGTGCACTCCTTTGGAGGCACGCACTTGAAATCGGCCGCGCTGCTTGGACAACGCCTGAATCTCGTCGGTCCACACCCCGGTCGCGTTGACGACAACGTGGCCACGGACTTCGGTGATGGCGCCATCCTCCGAGTCGCGTACCCGCACGCCGGTCACCCGATCGCCTTCGCGCAGCAGCGAAACCACTTGAGTGGACGACCGCACCACCGCGCCGTAATGCGCGGCGGTACGCACGACGGTCATGGTGTGCCGGGCGTCGTCGACGACGGTGTCGTAGTAGCGGATACCGCCGATCAACGAACCGCGCTTCAGACCGGGGCTTAGCCGCAGCGCGCCGGCGCGGGTCAAATGCTTCTGTCCCGGAACGGATTTCGCGCCGCCAAGTTCGTCGTACAGCAGGATGCCGGCGGCGACGTATGGGCGTTCCCACCACCGCCTGGTCAGCGGGTACAAAAACGGCAACGGCTTGACGAGGTGCGGCGCCAAGGTGGTCAACGACAGCTCGCGCTCGAAGAGCGCCTCCCGCACCAGCCCGAATTCCAGTTGCTCGAGGTAGCGCAGTCCGCCGTGAAACATCTTCGAGGATCGGCTCGACGTGCCCGAGGCGAAGTCCCGGGCTTCGACCATCGCCACTTTCAGGCCACGGGTGGCGGCGTCCAACGCGGATCCCGAACCCACCACACCGCCGCCGATGACCACGACGTCGAATTGCTCGCTGCCGAGCCGCTCCCAGGCCGAGGCGCGCTGCTCGGGTCCCAAGTAGGAGGTCGGCCAGAACTGCCCGAGGGGGTCGCTCACGGCACAGGTCTCCTCCGGTTACTCGTCAGTAGGACACTGGCTCCCAAGGCTACCTGGCACGGTCCAATTGCCCCGCTCCTCCTCGGCCGCGCGCGGCCCGCATCGTCGCACGGCTGCGTCAGTCCAGATCATCGTGCGCCATCAGCCGCCGTGCCGCCTCCGTGATCGAGCCAGACAGCGACGGGTACACGGAGAGCGTCTCGGCCAGCTGATTCACGGTGATTCGGTTCTGCACGGCCATCGCGATCGGCAGGATCAACTCCGATGCGATCGGCGCAACCACGACACCGCCGATGACCACACCGGTGGACTGCCGGCAGAAGACCTTGACGAAGCCTTGCCGCAGCCCCGACATCTTCGCTCGCGCGTTGGTCCGCAACGGCAACATGATGGTCCGGGCACTGACCGATCCGTTGTCGATCGCCGACTGAGGAACACCGACCGCGGCGATCTCCGGCCGGGTGAACACCGCGGCGGCTACCGTGCGCAGCCGGATGGGGCTCACGGCTTCCCCCAGCGCATGCCACATGGCGATCCGGCCCTGCATCGCGGCGACCGAGGCCAGCAACAGCAGGCCGGTGCAGTCACCGGCGGCGTAGATGCCGGGCACCGAGGTACGCGATACCCGGTCGACAGCCAGGTAGTTTCCTCGTCCCAGCTCGATGCCCACTCGTTCCAGGCCCAGGCCGCTGGTGTTCGGGACGGACCCGATCGTCATCAGCGCATGGCTGCCCTCCACGGTGCGACCGTCGGTCATCGTGACCAGCACCCCGGTGTCGGTGCGGGTGACCGACTCCGCGCGGGCATTCTTGACCAACTGGACGCCGCGTTCGGCGAACGAATCCTCCAGCACGCGGGCGGCGTCAGCGTCCTCATACGGCAGCACCCGGTCGCGGCTGGCCACCACCGTGACGTCAACACCCAATTCGGTGTAGGCGTTGACGAATTCGGCACCGGTGACACCGGAACCGACCACGATCAGATGGTCGGGCAGGGTGTCCAGGTCGTAGAGCTGGCGCCAAGTCACGATGCGCTCGCCATCGGGCTGTGCGGACGGCAGCACTCGCGGGCTGGCGCCGGTGGCGATCAGCACGACGTCAGCGTCGTAGCTGCGGGTGGTGCCGTCGGCAGCAGTTGCCTTGACACAGTGGGTGGCCAGGCCGGGGGTCGCGTCGATCAGCTCGCCTTTGGCCGCGACGACCTCGACGCCCGCATTGACCAGTTCGGAGTTGACGTCGGCCGATTGCGCGGCGGCCAGCGTCTTGACGCGCTGATGGATCTCCGGCAACGAGATCTTGGCGTCCTCGATGTCAATGTCGAAACCCAGGTGAGGGGCCCGGCGCAGTTCGGTGCGGACTCCAGTGGAGGCGATGAACGTCTTGGACGGCACGCAGTCGTACAGCACGGCAGCGCCGCCGACGCCGTCCGAGTCGATGACGGTGACCTCGGCGTCCCGTGCCGCCGCGACAAGTGCCGCCTCATAACCGGCCGGCCCTCCGCCGAGGATCACGATCCGGGTCGCCACGGGTCTAACCTAACCAACCTCAGACCAACCCGTCGGATCACCGCCGCGCCAGCGGCGGCCGTTTAAGCTTTCTCCGTGCCGCTCTACGCTGCCTACGGGTCGAATATGCATCCCGAGCAGATGCAGCAGCGTGCGCCCCACTCGCCGATGGCCGGAACCGGCTGGTTGCACGGCTGGCGGCTGACATTCGGCGGCGAGGACATCGGCTGGGAAGGGGCGCTGGCCACCGTCGTTGAGGACCCCGCCTCAAAGGTGTTCGTCGTGCTCTACGACATGACGCCGGCCGACGAGCGAAACCTCGATCGCTGGGAGGGGTCCGAGCTGGGCATCCACAAGAAGATCCGATGCCGGGTGGAACGCGTGTCGTCCGACACGACCACCGATCCGGTGCTGGCGTGGCTGTATGTGGTGGACGCCTGGGAGGGTGGCCTGCCGTCGGCCCGCTACATCGGTGTGATGGCCGATGCCGCCGAAATCGCTGGTGCACCAGACGAATACGTGCACAACCTACGTACCCGCCCCGCCCGCAATATCGGCCCGGGAACCTAGAAGGCTAGGTTGCGAGGGAGGCCTGCTCGACGATGTTGACCATCAGCCGCACCCCGATCGCCAGCGCTCGCTCATCGAGGTCGAACGTCGGCTGATGCAGGTCTAGCTGCGGGCCGTTACCCGACCAGACGCCCAGCCTCGCCATCGCGCCGGGCACCTCCTCCAGATACCAGGAGAAGTCCTCGCCACCGCCAGACTGCTTGGTATCGGTCAACACCTCCGGGCCGACCGCCTCGATGGCGTGGGCGATGATGCGCGTCGAGATCTCCTCGTTGACCACCGGCGGAACCCCGCGGCTGTACTGCAGGGTGTGCTCGATACCCAGCGGCGAGAGCAGGCCGGCCACCGCCTGGCGCACGATGTCCTCGAGGCTCAGCCAGGTTTCGCGGCTGGCCGTGCGGATGGTGCCCGCCAGCACGCCGCTCTGCGGGATCGCGTTAGCGACCACTCCCGCATTCACCGCGCCCCACACCATCACGGTGCCGTTGCGCGGGTCGATGCGACGTGACAACACACCGGGCACACCGGTGATCAGCGTGCCCAACCCGTAAACGAGGTCGGCGGTCAAGTGTGGCCGCGACGTGTGCCCGCCCGGCGAATAAAGGGTGATTTCGATCATGTCGGCCGCCGATGTGATCGGACCCGGTTTCACCGCGACCTTGCCGACCGCCAGCCGGGGATCGCAGTGCAAGGCGAAGATACGGCTCACCCCGGACAACGCGCCGGCGGCGATCGCGTCGATGGCGCCGCCTGGCATCAGCTCTTCGGCGGGCTGAAAGATCAGCCGCAGCGCGATAGGCAGCTCTGGGACAGCTGCCAACGCCAGCGCCGTGCCCAGCAGGATCGCGGTGTGGGCGTCGTGGCCGCAAGCGTGCGCGGCGTTGGGCATCGTCGATTCATACGGAGCACCGGTGCGCTCGGCCATCGGCAACGCGTCCATGTCGGCGCGGAGTGCAATGCGGGGCTGGTGCTCCGGACCGAAATCGCAAGTCAACCCCGTTCCGCCGGGCAACACCTTCGGGTTGAGGCCGGCGTCGGCCAACCGCTCGGCGACGTACTGCGTGGTGGCGTACTCCTGACGACCCAACTCCGGGTAGCGGTGGATGTGTCGCCGCCAGGCGACCAAATCGTCGTGGTGTGCGGCCAGCCAGCACTCAGCAGTATCGGCGAGGCTCACGAT
>NZ_JBATXN010000136.1:0-12870 GCF_049673265.1 Mycobacterium sp.
CATCAGGCATATATGGTCGGAGCCGGCACTGCGAGATCGACGGCCGCCTCAGCCGCCGCAGCAGGACCTGCGTGACATTTCTGGGTAAAGGGGATTCCAATGCCTGCGGCAACGGGCATCCGCCGCCGATCGGGGTTCGAATGAGCGACACGTCTGGGGCGGCCCGTCCACTAATCGGGTTCATCACCCGTCGCAATGCGCCGCAGATCAAACCGGCACAGATCAATCGGCCGTGGATGTCAGAGATGCGCCGAGGTTGGCCGAATCGGTGCTTGCCCATGATCATCGCTAACCAGAGCGGCTGGGAGCTGCGCAATCCGTGCGCGTTCACCGCTACGTGGATCGGTCGCGAAGACCGTATGGATGTGATGATCGCACCGGACAAGCGCGACGCCGGTCAGTTTCTGCCCGAAAGCAATTTCGGTTACGGCATGCTGACCTGGCATCTGCCGATGCTGTTTCGAACTCCTCCGGGCTACAACCTGTTGGTCCGTGGACCGGCAAACTATCCGAAGGACGCAGTTTCTCCGCTAGAAGGAATAGTCGAAACCGACTGGGCAAGCGCGAGTTTCAGCATGAGCTGGAAATTCACCCGCAAACTGATGCCAGTGCGATTCGAGGTCGACGAGCCGATCTGCATGATCGTCCCGCAGCGCCGAGCCGACCTTGAAGATTTCGCCCCCGAACTCAGATACATCGAGTCCGATGAAGAACTGCAGCGCAAGCATGAGTTCTTCCTTCGCTCACGTTACGAGATGGGGAAAGCCCAGCAAGCGACGGACACTGCTGCAGGAGAGCGAGTGCCGTGGCAAGGCGACTACACCCGGGGCAGCCACGCCGACGGCGAGGCGGGCGCCCACGATCACCAGACTCGCCGTCATCTTCGTCCATTCGCTGCGCCACAACATGACACCAGCGACCGGGCCACCGGTGTTCGACCTGGTATGTCTGGGCGCAACGCCACTAGCTAACCTGATCCGGGTGAACCTCGAAGGCAATCAGGCCTCCATTCGTGAGGCCTGCGACGCCGGGCTGCTCGCCGGGGCGGTAACCGTGGTGTGGCAGCACGGAGAAGTGTTGCAGGTCAACGAGATCGGCCGCCGCGACATCGAAGCTGACCTGCCGATGAAGCGCGACACGTTGTTTCGCATCGCCTCGATGACCAAACCAGTCACAGTCGCGGCGGCGATGAGCCTGGTCGACGAGGGCAAGCTGGCGCTGCGCGACCCGATCGTGCGCTGGCTGCCGGAGTTTGCCGATGTGCAAGTGCTAGACGATCCGAGCGGTCCGCTGGATCGCACGCATCCGGTACAGCGGGCGATCCTGGTCGAGGACCTGCTCACGCACACCAGCGGCCTGGGATACGGGTTCTCGGTAGCCGGACCGATATCGCGGGCCTACGTTCGTCTGCCGTTCGGGCGCGGCCCGGATGCTTGGCTCTCCGCACTTGCCGAGCTGCCGCTGGTGCACCAGCCGGGCGAACGGCTGACCTACAGCCACGGCATCGATGTCATCGGCGTGCTGGTGTCTCGGATCGAGGGCAAGCCGTTTCATCAAGTGCTCGACGAGCGGATCCTGCAGCCGTTGGGCATGGTTGACACCGGATTCTTCGTTTCGGTCGAGGGTCGCCGTCGTGCCGCGACGATGTACCGGCTCGATGACAACGACCGGCTGCAACACGATGTGATGGGTCAACCGCACATCTCACCACCGGCGTTCTGCAACGCCGGTGGAGGGCTGTGGTCGAGCGCCGACGACTACCTGCGGTTCATCGAAATGCTCTTGCGTGACGGGACATTGGATGGGGTGCGGGTGCTGTCACCGGAGTCGGTGCGGCTGATGCGCACCGACCGCCTGACCGATGAGCAGAAGAAGCACCCGTTTCTCGGTGCGCCGTTCTGGATCGGCCGCGGGTTCGGGCTGAACCTGTCGGTGGTCACCGACCCGGCGAAGTCGGCGCCGTTGTTCGGGCCGGGCGGCCTTGGGACATTCAGCTGGCCCGGCGCGTACGGGACGTGGTGGCAGGCCGATCCGGCCGCGGACCTGATCCTGCTGTACCTGATCCAGAACTTGCCCACGTTGTCGGGCGACGCCGCCGCAGCGGTTGCGGGCAACACGTCGCGCGCGAAGCTGCAAGCGGTGCAACCGAAATTCGTGCACCGCACCTATCGCGCGCTGGGCCTCTGACCGCAGATTCACGAGATGGCTGATTTCCCACCTGACCGCATCAGTGGGCCGCGACTGCTGCTGCGCCCACCGGTACTCGACGACGCCGGCCCGTTATTCCAACGGGTTGCCCGCGATCCTCAGGTCACCAAGTATCTGCTGTGGACGCCTCATCCCGACGTGGCGGCAACACGGCGGGTGATCACCGAAAAGTTCAACGTCCCCGGCGACGAGCGAACCTGGGTCATCGTGCTGCAGCACAGCGACGATATCATCGGGATGATCAGCTGCCGGCGCCCGGTGGAGCATTCCGTCGAAATAGGGTATTGCATCGGACGACGTTGGTGGGGCAAGGGTTTGATGTCCGAAGCCCTTGAGATGCTGCTGGCCGCACTGCAGGCCGACGGCGACGTTGACCGCGTCTGGGCCACCTGCCACGTCGGCAACGATCGGTCAGCGCGACTGCTAGAGCGGGCCGGGTTCCTGCTGGAGACTCGGCTGAGCCGGCACGTGGTCTACCCCAACCTCGGGCCCGAACCGCGCGACAGCCTGCGCTACACCAAATCGCTGCGCTGAGCCGGCGCTTCTGCGCCGAACGTGCAACTGTGGCGGGATTTCGGCGGATTTTTCGCCATGGCTGCACGTTCGCCAAACTCAGGCCAGCGCCCGGCGGGCGTAAGCACGCACATCGGCGTCGTCGTCTTTGAGCGCCACGCTGAGCGCATCCCGCGCCGCGACTTCTGAATCCGCCCACCTGCTCAAGCTCAGCACCGCGGCTTTGCGGACGTCGAGGTGCTCATCAACGAGCATCGGCGCCAACCGCACCACCGCCAGCTGCGCCGTCGCGCCCGACAATGCGCGTGCCGCGCCCTCCCGCACCTGCCAGGCCGGCGCCCGCAGCGCATGCTCGACTGTAGTCAACTCTGCTTGGCTGCAACCTAATTCACCTAGTGCCTGTAAGGCTGCCGCGCGCACTAGCGGATCGGTGTCCGCGAAAAGCAGGCGAACAGCGTCGTGACCGGTCCGCAGGCTGGCCAGGCCGTTGGCCGCGACGATGCGGACCTCGCGATTGTCGTCGCGGGCGGCCGCGGCCACCCCGGTGGCGTCGTCGACGGACACCAGCGCACGCACCGCCTCGATCCGCACCAGATGGTCGACATCGCTGAGCGCGTGCCGGAACGCGTCGACATCTCCGGTGCGGCGCGCGGCCAGCAGATAGATGCTGACCGCCCGGACCACGGCGTCAGCCGAGGTCAGAAATCCGCGCGCCGCCTCGGGATGCGGTAGCACTTCGACAAGTTCACGCACACCGTCGGCGGCGGCCCGGCGCACCGCGGCGTCGGCATCGTCGAGCGCATCGAACAGCGCCGTGGCGTAGCCGTCCGGAATGTGCTCAGTCAGCGTGGCCACTGCGGTGCGGCGCACGCGGGCGTCGGAATCGGCCAGGAACTCCGCCAACGCCGACACCGTCGGCTCCTCGAGGGCCAGCACCGCGACAATGCGCGGCGAGGGCGGATCAACAGGCACCGGGGCGCCTACCCGCGATTGCGAGCCGACCGGTGCTCGACCGCCGACCAGCGGCGGCTGCTCGACCGGCCGGACCGTCTGGTCGGCCGGCGGCAATGCATCCAACTCGGGCACCGACACGAAATACGGCGCCACCGGACGCTTGAGGAACTCCATCGACCCGTCGGACGCCTTGCGCAGGTTGAGGTGATATCCCCACTGGTTGTCGTCGCGGGCCGGCAGGTCGGCGCGCTCGTGGTAAAGACCCCAACGCGATTCGGTGCGGGTCAGCGACGAGCGGGCTGCCAGCTCGGCGCAATCACGGATGAAGGACACCTCGACACTACGCATCAGCTCGTGCGGCGTGCGGGCGCCCATCTCGGCGATTTCATCGCGCATCCGCTCGAACGTGTGCACCGCGATGGATAGCTTGGCCGCCGACTTGGGCGGCGCCACATAGTCGTTGACGAATCGCCGCAGCTTGTACTCGACCTGCGGCTGCGGCGGCCCGTCGGGGTGACGCAGCGGACGGTAGATCAGCTCATGAGCGTCATCCAGTTGGCGTTGTGGGAGCTGTTGCGGTGCGACAACATCGGGCAGCGTTGACGCCGCGTGTGCGCCGGCCAGATCGCCGAAGACGAATGCGCCGATCATGTAGTTGTGCGGGACGCAGGCCAGGTCCCCCGCGGCGTACAGACCCGGCACCGTGGTGCGGGCATGCTCGTCGACCCACACCCCGGATGCGGAATGCCCAGAACATAACCCGATTTCGGAGATGTGCATCTCCACGTCGTGGGTGCGGTAGTCGTGCCCGCGGTTGGCGTGAAACGTCCCGCGGGTGGGCCGCTCGGTGGTGTGCAGGATGCTCTCCAGCGCGGTCAGCGTCTCGTCGGGCAGGTGCGACACCTTCAGGTAGATCGGTCCACGCGCGGACTCGATCTCGCTGCGCACCTCGGCCATCATCTGCCCCGACCAGTAATCGGAGTCGACAAACCGTTCACCGAGCGCATTGACCTGATAGCCGCCAAAGGGGTTGGCCACATATGCGCACGCCGGACCGTTGTAATCCTTGATCAGCGGATTGACCTGAAAACACTCGATTCCGGACAGTTCGGCCCCGGCGTGGTAGGCCATCGAATAGCCGTCGCCGGCATTGGTCGGGTTCTCGTAGGTGCCGTAGAGGTATCCCGATGCGGGCAGGCCCAACCGTCCGCAGGCGCCGGTGGCCAGGATCACTGCCTTGGCGCCGACGGCGACGAATTCGCCGGTCCGAGTATGCAATGCGGCCGCACCAACTACTCGGCCGTCGTCGACCAACACTCGAACAGGCATCAGCCGATTTTCGATCCGGATTTTCTCCCGCATCGACCGCTGCCTCAATACCCGGTACAGCGCCTTTTTGACGTCTTTGCCCTCGGGCATCGGCAACACGTAGGACCCGGAGCGGTGCACCCGTCGCACCGCGTACTCGCCGTGCTCGTCCTTTTCGAACTTCACCCCGTAACGCTCCAGCCGTTGCACCATCGCGAACCCGCGGGTGGCGGTCTGATACACGGTGCGCTGGTTGACGATTCCGTCGTTGGCGCGGGTGATTTCAGCGACGTAGTCCTCGGGTACGGCTTTGCCAGGGATGACGGCGTTGTTGACGCCGTCCATCCCCATCGCCAGCGCCCCGGAATGCCGCACATGCGCCTTCTCCAGCAGCAGCACCTGTGCGCCGTGCTCGGCCGCGGTCAGCGCGGCCATGGTGCCCGCGGTGCCGCCGCCGATAACCAACACGTCGCAGTCCAGCCGAATCGGTTCCGTCGGATCAGGAATCTGCATCAGACAGCCGCCAAATGATGCAGTGCGGCAATGATTTCCGCGTGAAGCTCGGGGTGTGCCCGATCACTGCGAGGCTGCGGTACGTCGACCAGCGCCCGCAGCGGCTGCCCGGCCCGGCCCAGTACCGCGACCCGATCCCCCAGCTCCAATGCTTCGTCGACGTCGTGCGTGACGAACACGATCGTCGTCGGATGAGCACGCCAGGACTCGATCAGCAGGCGCTGCATGGCCGCGCGGGTCTGGGTATCCAGAGCGCCGAACGGCTCGTCCATCATCACCGCGCGGGGCGCGCCGGCCAGCCCGCGGGCGAGCTGGACGCGCTGACGCATGCCGCCCGAAAGGTTCTTGGGCAGGTAATCATTGAAACCGGTCAGGCCGAGCTCGGCGATCCAGCGATCGGCCTGCACGGCGCGGGTGGCTCGCGGTTCACCGCGCAGCCGCAGCGCCAACTCGATGTTGGATCGCACGCTGCGCCACGGCAGCAGCGCGTTGTCCTGGAACACCACCCCACGATCCGCTGATGTGCCGGTGACCTCGGTGCCGTCAGCCAGCACCCGGCCGGCGTCAGGTGTCAGCAGGCCCGCCAACGCGCGCAGCACGGTGGTCTTACCGCAGCCCGACGGTCCGGTGAGCACCAGGATCTCCCCCGGCCTCACCATCAGGCTCAACTCATCGATGACCGCAACGCCGCTGTAGCACAACCGCACTCGATCCAGCTCGAGGCTCATACCAGCCGTCATCGTGCGTTCTCCTCACTGCGCGGCAGCCATCGCGTCGCCCGGCGACCGATCAGCTCCACCGCCGCCGAGGTGGCGAACCCGAGCACCCCGATGGTGATGATGCCGACGAACACCTGCGGGTAGGCCAGCACCGTGTATGCCTGCCAAGTCCGGTAGCCGACCCCGAGCCGGCCCGAGATCATCTCGGCCGATATCACGCAGATCCACGCCACCCCCATACCGACCGACAGGCCGCCGAACACACCCGGAAGGATGCCCGGCACCACGACCTGAGTCAGCACGTCCCAGCGGCCACCACCCAAGGTGCGCACCGAGTCCTCCCACAGCGTCGGCAGCGCCCGCACCGCGTGCCGGGTGCTGACCATGATCGGGAAATACGCCGCGAGGAACGTGATGAAGACGATCCCGGTCTCATCGGTGGGAAACAGCAGGATGGCCACCGGCACCACCGCGATCGCCGGAATCGGCCGGGCCAGCTCGGTCAGCGGACCCAGCAGATCGCCGATAAGCCGCGACCGGCCCAGCATGATGCCGGTTGCCACGCCCACAACGGCCGCAAGCCCGAACCCGGTGAGGATGCGGATCAGCGACTGGGCCAGGTCAAGCCAGTAGGCGTCGGTACCGAGCGCGCGCGTCAACGCGCCAACGATCTCGGTGACGGTCGGCAGCGTGTCGAATCGCAGCCAGAGACGGACGTGTCCGGCGGTGAGCAACTGCCACAAGCCAATTGCGGCCGCAACCGAAACCAACCGCAGCAGCCGTGACCGCCACACCGCATCGGGCCGTCGCGGCTTGACGACTGGGTCTTTTGGGGCCACCGGCACCGCGACTTTCGGGCCTTCGATCCCCACTTCGATGGCGGTCACACTGCACCTGCCAATGCCTGCTGGTAGTCGATGGCGCTGCTACCCGGGTGCGCGGCAACGTAGCGCTGCGCTCCTGCGATGGTGTCGAACGGCAAGTAGTTCGTGCCGTCACGCACCCAGGCTGACTTGTCCGCGAACCATCGAGTGCCCAGCTCACTGTCGGGGACATAGGCGGCGCGCACGTGCGCACCGCGGGCGGTCGCGTCGCGGACGGCTTTGAGCAGGCTGCCCGGATTGGCGACCGGCTGGGTGGTGTCCGATCCGTCCAGCCAGAGCTCGCTTCCCCGTGCCGCCGGGGTGGCGCGCAACGCCGTGTCGTAGGTGAGCTTGCGGTCGGCGAACACTTTCCGCAGCGGGCCATCTTGCACGAAATTCGCCACGTCGAGGCTGGCGAAGTCGCCGATCGACTTCAGGTACGGCACATCGTTTTTCAGCGCGTCAACCAGCGACGACTTGAGCGTGGTGTCGAACGACGTGCCGCCCGGGCCGTTGTAGAGGTAGACGACCTCTTGCGGCAGCCCACTGCCCTGGGCGACGATTCGCGCCGCTTCCAGCGGTTGTGAATTGATGAAGTCGGTTGCGTCGAGCTGAGCTTGCAGGAACGCGTCAAGCACCTCGGGGTGGGTGGCCGCATATCCACGACGCACCACCACGCCGTGCAGGGTCGGGTAGTTCAACTCCGCGCCGTCATAGAGCAGCTTGGCCTTGTCCTGGTAAACCAGCAGGCCCGGCCATGCAACGAACTGTGAAAGTGCCTGAGCCTGCCCTGATTCCAGCGCAGAGGCGCCGACCTGAGGTTGTTGGTTGAGCACTTCCACCCCGGTGCTGGGATTGATGCCGGCGCCTGCCAGCGCTCGTACCAGCGTCCCGTGACCGGCCGACCCGACGCTGGCCGAGATTTTCTTACCGGCCAGGTCGGTCACCGCGGTTGCCGTCGAATTCGGGGCGACCACAACCATGTTCAGTGCGCCCTTGGCGTTGTAGCCAGTCACCGAGACGATCTCGGTGGCCGCGCGCGGGTTCGCCTGTGTCTTGGATCCGTTGATTAGCATCGGGTAGTCGCCCATCGAGCCAATGTCGATCTTTTCGGCGACCATTTGCGCCGTGATCGGCGCGCCGGTGTCGTAGTCCTCCCACACCACGTGGTAGCGGGTACCGGTGCGCTTGGTCACGTCGGCCAGCCGATGCTCCAGGTAGCCCTGAGCCCGCAGCAGCGTGCCCGCGGTAACGGTGTTGATGGTTTTGGACTGATAGCCCACGACCACGTTCACCGCATTCGCGGAGTCCAGTGCGCAGCCGGCGGCGACCACGGCGAACGCGGCCGCAGCCGAGGCCAGCCTGGCGACGGATTTTCTCATGAAATATCCTAGGGGGCAGCGAATTTCAGTGGATTTCAGCGAATCAGGTAGGGCATATTGACCGTCACTGCGCCCGTCGGACAACGGGCTGCGCACGGGCCGCAGTACCAGCATTCGTCGACATGCATGAAGGCTTTTCCGGTGTCGGGATTGATCGCGAGTGAGTCCAGCGGACAGATCTCGACGCACAGCGTGCAACCGTCGATACACAGCGACTCGTCGATGGTGACGGGGACGTCGGCGCGGTGGTTGACCAGCGTCATGGCGTGCTCCTTATCAGGTTGCCGCGCATGGTGATTCGATCACCACGCATCCGGATGTACTCCAGGTCGATAGGTGTGCCGTCGTCCAGGCTGGTGAGCCGCTCGAGCATCAGCAGCGCGGCTCCGTCCGGCACCTGCAGCGCGGCCGCGGAGTGCGCGTCGGCGGGGATAGCCTCCAGGGCCAACGACGCCGAGCCCAGACGGTGGCCGGTGAGCTGCTCGATCAGCGCAAACACGTCGTTGGTCTCCAGCGGCTGGGCCAGGACCTCGGCGCCGACGTCGGGTGTCAGATAGGTCAGGTCGAGGCTCAACGGCAGGCCGCCGAGATAGCGCAGCCGTTCGATGAACACCACCTGCCGGCCCGGCTCGAGTCGCAGCCGCTGTGCCACTGACGGCGGCGCGGACACGACCATTGCCGCACGTACCTCGTTGCGGACGTCGCCGTAGGTTTTGAAGGTTTCTTTCAGCCCTAGCAGCGTGTCGAGTCGGTGGTCGTATTTGCGCTGCGCGACATGTGTGCCGACCTTCGGTCCGCGATCGATCAGCCCTTCGTTCTTCAGTGTGGTCAGCGCCGCCCGAATGGTGTTGCGAGACACCGAGAACTCCGCCGCCAGGGCGAGCTCAGCCGGCAGCCCGTCGTCGTAGACGCCGGAGTGGATCTGGTGGCGCAGCACGTCGGCGACCTGACGAGCGCGATCGGCCCGCGGTTGGCGAATCGGCAATGGTACGGCTGCGGCCACGCCGTCACGCTATCGACGTTGGCGGATCTGCCCTGGCCAGCCGACTACGTTCACACCGGCACGCAGCGCATTGCGCCGCCGCCAACTCCGCCGCTACCAGCCGAAACCCGCAGCGCGCCGATCATTGCGCCACCTATCGGCGAACACCCAGTTTCCGATCCGCCTGAGCAAAATGAGCCTGCCTATTAGCGGTTGATGGCCTGCGTCTGTGCCATCGCCACCTGAGACGCGTTGCCCTGTCCGTTCGCCTCGGCAATCGCCTGCCGGGCCGCGGTAATCCGTTTCAGCGCTGCTTCGGTGAAAACCGACAACCCTAAGTCGGGGTCGTATCCGTGGATCTCCTTGACGTCGAGTTGAGCAAGGAAATACACGATTTCCTTGGAGACGACCTGCCCCGGAACCAGGACCGGGAAGCCGGGCGGGTAGGGCACGACGAACGTGGTGGACACCAGAACCTTGCCCTCGGCGAGCCGCCGCCCGGCCTCACCGACCAGGACGTGCTCGCGGTCGGACTCCTCGTATCCGGCGTAGAACGCCGCGCGCATGTCACCGAATGTGCTTGCGCCGCCTGGTCGGAACGCTGCATCGAATTTGCTGAAGTCCGGCAGTGGCGGCAGATCCTCGGTGATCTCCTCCACCCGACGTTGGTGCAAAGCGCGATCGTCCCTGCTGGCCGCGCCCTGGATGCGATCGAAATCGGTGGCCACCCGACGCAACACATCGAGCAGATAGTGCACGCTCGACCAGGTGACACCAATGGTGAAGATCAACAGCACGCTGTTGATCGACGTCTTGTTGATCTGGATCCCGAACCGGTCCATCAGGATCTTCTCGCGAAAGTCGTATCCGTTCATGCCGGTCTGACCGAGATACAGCGTGACCCGCGTTGGATCGAGCACGAACTGATCCGAACGCCATGCCTCGTTCCACTCCGCCAACGCGCCCTGCCGCACCTGACGATAAGAGCTGACCGCTGAGAGCCGGAATTCGTCGGGCACCAGATCGGACTCGTCGAGAATACGGAACCACTTGCCGATCAACCGGTCTTTGCGAACCCGGTGACGAAAGACCAGGGCCATGTCATAGACGCTTCGGACCAGTTGGAACCCTTCGATATCGACTTGCCGGCGCGCCAAATCCAGCGACGCCAACAGCTGTTGGTTGGGCGACGTCGACGTGTGGGTCAAGAACGCCTCGAGGAACATATCGCGGGTGAGCGCTTCGAAAGCCTGGTCACGGACGTGGATCATCGACGCCTGCCGAAGCGCCGACAGCGACTTGTGGGTGGAGTGGGTGGCGTAGACCCGCACGCGCGCCAGGCTCGGGTCGGGCATTAACCGATGGTCGATCCACTCCGAGCGATCGAGCCCTTGCATCTCGGCGCACCACGTTTGGTACTCCCGCGCATAGGCCGGAGACGACAGCATCGTTTCGAGGTGCTCGGCGGCGACCATCGCAGTGCGCTGGCGCGCCCACGGCACCGCGGTGGCGAACGCGTACCACGCCTCGTCCCACAGGAAGCAGATGTCCGGCTTGATCGCCAGCACTTCCTCCATCACCCGCCGCGGGTTATAGACGACACCGTCGAAGGTGCAGTTGGTGAGCAGCAGCATGCGCACCCGGTCCAGCTGTCCGGCCGCCTCCAGATCAAGCAGTGCCTTCTTGATGACGGGCAGCGGCACAGCGCCGTAGATCGCATACGGCTGCAGTTCGTAGGCGTCCAGATACAGCGGGTAAGCCCCGGCGAGTACCAGGCCGTAGTGATGCGACTTGTGGCAATTGCGGTCGATCAGGACGATGTCGCCGGGCCGGGTGAGCGCTTGCACGACGATCTTGTTGGCGGTCGATGTCCCGTTGGTGACGAAATACGTGTGGTCGGCGTTCCAGGTTTTGGCTGCCTTTTCGATCGCAGCCTTGATGTTGCCGTGCGGGTCCAGCAGCGAGTCCAGCCCGCCCGAGGTGGTCGACGTCTCGGCCATGAAAATGTTGCGGCCGTAGAACTCGCCCATGTCCTGCAGCGATTTCGAGTTGAAGATGCTGGCGCCGCGCGCGACCGGAAGGGCGTGGAATTGACCGGCCGGCCGTGCCGCATAAGCCCGTAGTGCATCGAAAAACGGTGTGGTGTAACGACTTCGGATACCGGCGAGAACGGTGCTGTACAGATCAGTGACGTCGTTGAGCCGGTAGAAGGTCCGGGCGTAGACGTCGGGCACATCCTCGGTTTCGGCGGCGATCGATTCGTCGGTGAGCAGGTAAAGGTCGATGCTCGGCCGCAGCTCGTGGATCCATTCGCCGCATTCCTCCCAGTCGTGGGTGCGGTCGGTGGCCACCACTTTGTCGTTGACGCCGAGCAATGAGTTCATCAGCGGGACCCGGTCCCGCGACCGCAGCGGAATGTCGTGGCGAATGATCGCAGCCTGAATCTCCCCGTTCAACGCGACCGCGGTGATGGCGTCCTCGACGCTGGTAACGATCAGGAATTCGATTTGCATGTCGTCGCTGGGATTGCGCAGCGCGCGCAGCGATTCCGCCAAGCCCTCGGGAGCCGTCGGCGGGGAATCATCGGCGAGCAGAACCGTGTAGAACTGCTGTTCTTTGGCCCGCGCCACCAATTCCTGATCGGCCAACGACGTCGATGTGTCGAACAGCGCTGCGCGGTCGCCGTATTCGGACAGTAGCCGCACCGCGAGCGACACCTTCTCCTCGAGGCTCACCGTGGCCAGGTTGTCCAGATACTCGCGGAATGTCGCCAAGTTCTCCGCGCCGGGATATATCCAATAACGCTCATAGGCGCTGAGGCGGTTGATCAGACGCTTCGCCCTGGCCGCTTCGTGGCTGGTGTCCAGCCCGGCCCGGTCGACCACGGCGAGCTGATGGCACGCGTCGTCGAGCAGGTTCCAGGTATCGATGCGCGAGTACGACGGGTTCGCCACCGCCGCCAAAGCGGAAACGTGAAGCCGCCTCGGGCGCCTGCCGTCTCGGTCCATCTCGCCAGTGTTCTCCCCTCTCGCGCGGCGCGAGGCCGGTTGGAGGGTGAACGAGCGTGCATTCATGGCGAGATTCGGGACGATCTGCCACCAGGAGTGCACGTTCGGCGTTGCCAGGCCGTCGATACCCGGGCGATTACGCCACCTTCTGTGTCTTCAGCCGTCACCCGAACGTCGATCCAGCCCAGATCGGTCAGTGCTTCGGCACGGCTGATGTCTTTATTAAATTGCCGACGCTCGGTCCAGTGGTGGTCACCGTCGTACTCGACGGCGAGCTTGATGTCTTCCCAACCCATGTCGAGGACCGCGACCAGCTGGCCGTACTCGTCGTATACGGGGATCTGGGTCTGCGGCGGAGGAAAGCCGGCGCGGATGAGCAGCAGGCGCAGCCACGTTTCGCGCGGCGATTCTGCCCCGCCA
>NZ_JBATXN010000137.1:0-6072 GCF_049673265.1 Mycobacterium sp.
GATCACGGCCGAGGACACGGAAGGCGGCATCATCGGGCGGGTGGGTGCAGCATGGGAGCGCCGAAAGTGAAGCTGTTGCGAGTTTTTCGCTGATTTTTCGCAACAGCTTCACACTCGGCGCGTTACAGCACCGGCGCGCTCGGGGTGAAGACGACCGGCATCGACTCGAGGCCGCTGACGAAGTTCGCCGGCCGCAGCGGCAGCGCGGAATCGTCGGCCAGCCGCAGATCCGGAATGCGTTGCAGCAGACGGGTTAGCATGATCGACAGCTCTAGCCGCGCAAGTTGGTTGCCCAAGCAGAAGTGTGTGCCGAAGCCGAACGCGAGGTGGTTGTTGGGGTAGCGCTCGATGTTGAAGGTCTCCGGATCGTCGAATACCTTCTCGTCGAAGTTCGCCGACTCGAACAGCAGGATCATCTTTTCGCCCTGATGCAGCTGGGTGCCGTGAAACTCGGTGTCCGCGGTGATTGTGCGTGCCATGTTCTTCACCGGCGCCGTCCAGCGCAGCATCTCTTCGATCGCGTTCGGCAGCAATCCCAGGTCCGCGGTTAGCCGTTGGTGCTGATCGGGGTGCAGCAGCAGCTGCCTCGTGCCGCCGGACAGCGTATGACGGGTGGTCTCGTCGCCGCCGACCAGCAGCAGCACAACCTCGACGACGATCTGGTGATCCTCCAGGCGCGACCCCTCGACCTCGGCGTGCGTCAGGACGCTGACCAGATCGTCGGTGGCTTGAGTTTTGCGCGCCGCGATCATCCCCATCATGTATTCGTTGTAGGCGGCGAAGGCCTCCATGCTGGCCTGGACACCCTCTGGCGACGCAGTGCTACTCAGGAAGCTGACCAAATCGTCGGACCACTTGAGGAACATGTCGCGATCTTCCGGACGCACCCCGAGCATGTCGCCGATGACCGCCATCGGCAGCGGCGCGGCCAGGTCCCAGACGAAATCGCACTCCCCGCGTTCGCACACCGCGTCGATCAACGTATCGCACAATGAAACGATCTTAGACTCCAAATCTTTCACCCGCTTGCGGGTGAAGCCCGAGTTAACGAGCTTGCGCCGCAACAGATGTTGCGGATCGTCCATCTCGATCATCATCTCGATGCCGTCTTGGTCGGGTCGGATGCCGCCGGCGTTGGAGAACAATTCGGGGTTGCGCTCGGCATCAATGACGGCCTGGTACGTCGCCGCGGCGGCCAAACCGTTGCGGTCCCGGAACACCGGCTCGTTCTCCCGCATCCAGCGGTAGACGGACCGGGAGTCACCCGCATAGAACGTGCCATCGGTCAGGTCGACATCGGGCCTGGCCGTTGCAGTCACCGTCATGAGATCTCCCGGGCGTCGCCGAATGTCATCTTTACCTGGCCAGCAGAGCTGGACAGCATCGCGCGCTTCGGAAGACCCAGCGATGCAAGCTCTTTCGCGTAAGGGTGGTGGCCCAATCGAACCCGCACTCCACCCAGACGGGTGTGCACATCGTCCAGCGTGTGTTCGAAGGCGGTCTCACGGGTGACGCCGTCGCGGTGCGAATAGCTGCGCTGCTCTTGGCGGCGTGGGCCCAGCCGGAAGGGCAGTCCGCGGCGAAATTCCATGCCGATCACCAGTTGACCGTCCACGGTGCAATCGAAGCCGAACTGACGGCCTTCTCGAACGGTGAAGTCCGCCATGACTTTTGGGTAGCCCCAAATCTTGGTTCCCGCCTCAAGTGTGAACGGCTGGTCGACGGGAAGATGATGGATGAAGGCGCCGGCCGACTGCAGGGCGCGCGGACCGCTTGCGCTCGACCCGGGCGGGCTGACCATCACGCTAGTGCCGAATTCGTAGTACTGGCCCAGGTCGCCGTCGACGTAATGCATCAACATCAGGACCACGACCGCACGCCCAGGCAGGTACCGACAGACCTTCAGGCCGCTGTAGTCGATCATGCGCTGGGCGGCGTCGGCGTCCACCGAGAACATCGCCATATGCTGGATCGCCTTGCGGATCTGCACCGGCATCGTGAGTACCGTGCCTGCGATGGTGTGCTGCGATGCTGTCATCCGGTCAATCTAGAACGCGTTCTAGCAGGCCCGCAAGCACCGCTTCAGATCAACGACGCGAGTTCGCGGACCTGCTCTGTACTGCGGCCAGACACCACCATCATCGTCACGCCTGCGGCCTCCCAGGCCTTGATCTGCTTACGCACGTAGTCCACGTCGCCGACGATCGCCGCGTCGTCGATGACCTCGTCCGGGATGATCTCCGCGGCCTTGTCCTTCTGGTTGCTGCGGAAGAGCGTCGTCACCTCGTCGACGACCTCGGCGTAGCCCATCCGGCGGTACACGTCGGCGTGGAAGTTGGTGTCCTCGGCGCCCATCCCACCCATATAGAGCGCGATGTAGGGCTTCATCGCCGCGAACGCGGCGCTGCGGTCTTCGGTGGTGACGATGTTGGCGGTCGCGCAGATCTCGAAGTCCTCGCGGCTGCGGCGTGCGCCCGGCCGGGCGAAGCCCTCGTCCAACCATTCGTTGTAGGTGTCGGCCATCCGCGGCGTGTAGAAGATCGGCAGCCAGCCGTCGCAGATCTCCGCGGCCAACGCGACATTCTTCGGCCCCTCGGCGCCCAGCATGATCGGGATGTCGGAGCGCAGCGGATGGGTGATGGGCTTGAGCGGCTTGCCCAAACCCGTCGCCGGGCGCCCAGCCCCCTCTTTCAAAGGCAGCGGATAGTGCGGGCCGTCGCTGGTCACCGGCTTCTCGCGCGCCCATACCTGCCGGATGATGTCGATGTATTCCCGCGTGCGGGCCAACGGCTTGGGGAACGACTGCCCGTACCAACCCTCCACCACTTGTGGTCCCGAAACGCCGAGACCAAGGATGTGCCGACCACCAGATAGGTGATCCAGCGTCAGCGCGGCCATCGCGCACGCGGTCGGGGTCCGCGCGGACAGCTGCACCACCGACGTGCCCAGCCGTAGCCGCTGGGTCGACGAACCCCACCAGGCCAGCGGCGTGTAGGCATCCGATCCCCACGCTTCGGCGGTGAACACGGCGTCGAATCCGGCCTCTTCGGCCGCGGCGACGAGTTCCGCGTGGTTTTCCGGCGGCTGAGCGCCCCAATATCCCAGCTGGAGTCCGAGCTTCATGCGAGCCGCCTTTCCTGCAGGTCCCGACCGTGTCTTGAAACCATTCTTAGAACCTGTTCTACTCGATGCTGTGACCACCAGCCAAAGCAGCCCGGTGCAGATCGATACCCATCAGCCGCCGCTATCGGCGCCTCTGAAGCTGTCCTTCGACTACACCCGTTCAGTCGGACCCACCCTCAGCCAGTTCTTCACCGCCCTGCGCGAGCGACGCATCGTCGGTGTCCGGGGCTCGGATGGCCGGGTCTATGTCCCGCCCGCCGAGTTCGACCCCGTGACCTACGAACGATTGACCGAGATCGTACCGGTGGCCAGCGTCGGGACCGTGCTGTCCTGGACCTGGCAGCCCGAGCCGTTGGCGGGGCAGCCGCTGGACCGGCCGTTCGCCTGGGCGCTGATCAAGCTCGACGGTGCCGACATCGCACTGCTGCACGCCGTCGACGCCGGCTCGCCCGACGCGATCAGCACCGGCGCTCGGGTGCACGCCCATTGGGTCGACGAACCCGCGGGCGCGATCACCGACATCGGCTACTTCGCGCTCGGTGACGAGGCGGAGGTCGTTCCCGAAGCCACCGACGACCGTGACCCGGTGACCGTCCAGGTGACGCCGAGCAGCATCGAAATCCAGCACACCGCTTCGATTCCCGAGAGCGTGTTTCTACGCGGTCTCGAAGAGGGCAAGCTGCTCGGCGCCCGGAGCGGCAAGGACGGGAAGGTGTACTTCCCTCCCAAGGAAGCGGATCCGGCGACCGGCCACGAACTCGACAACTACGTCGAGCTGCCCGACAAGGGCACGGTGACGACGTTCGCGATCATCAACATCCCGTTCGCCGGCCAGCGCATCAAGCCGCCATACGTCGCGGCCTACGTTCTGCTCGACGGCGCCGATATCGCGTTCCTGCACCTGATTCAGGAGATCGACGCCACCGAGGTCCGGATGGGCATGCGGGTGCAGGCGGTGTGGAAGCCCCGCGAGGAATGGGGCCTGGGCATCGACAACATCGAATACTTCAAGCCGACCGGCGAACCTGACGCCGACTACGACACCTACAAGCATCACCTGTAAGCACCATCTGCCAAGAGGGAATAACGTGACCGATCGTGACGTAGCCGTCGTCGGATTTGCCCATGCGCCGCATGTGCGCCGCACCGACGGCACCACCAACGGCGTCGAAATGCTGATGCCGTGTTTCCATGCGCTTTACACCGAACTCGGGCTCGAGCAGACCGATATCGGTTTCTTGTGCTCCGGGTCGTCCGACTACCTTGCCGGCCGGGCATTTTCGTTCATCTCTGCGATCGATTCGATCGGGGCGGTGCCGCCGATCAACGAGTCGCACGTGGAGATGGACGCCGCGTTTGCACTCTACGAGGCCTACATCAAAGTGCTGACCGGCGAGGTCGATACCGCACTTGTCTACGGCTTCGGCAAGTCGTCCGCCGGCACGCTACGCCGGGTGCTCGCTCTGCAGACCGATCCATACTCGGTTGCGCCGCTGTGGCCGGACTCGGTGTCGATGGCGGGGCTGCAAGCCCGCCTCGGCCTGGACGCCGGCAAGTGGACGGCCGAACAGATGGCCCAAGTAGCGCTGGATTCGTTCGCCGTGGCCGGGCGCACGGACTCCGAAAAGCCGGCGAAGAGCATCGACGAGCTGTTGGCCCGGCCGTTTTTCGCGGATCCCCTTCGGCGCCACGACATTGCACCGATCACCGACGGTGCGTCGGCGATCGTGCTGGCTGCCGGCGACCGGGCCCGCGAGCTACGTGAGAACCCCGCGTGGATCACCGGGATCGAGCACCGCATCGAGACGCCGGTCCTCGGTGCCCGAGACCTCATAACATCTCCATCGACGCAGGCGTCGGCCAAGGTCGCGACGGGCGGGGACACCAACTCGATCGAGGTCGCCGAGATTTATGCGCCGTTCACCCACCAGCAGCTGATCCTGACCGAGGCTATCGGTCTGCCGTCGTCGACGAACGTCAACCCGTCGGGCGGCACCCTGGCGGCCAACCCGATGTTCTCCGCCGGGTTGGAACGCATCGGCTTTGCCGCGCAACATATTTTCGACGGCTCCGCAGGACGGGTTCTTGCCCACGCGACCAGCGGCCCGGTGTTGCAACAAAATCTCGTCGCCGTGCTGGAAGGGAAATAACAATGGCAGGCCGCCTCGCTGCGGTGCTCGGCACCGGCCAGACGAAATACGTCGCCAAGCGCCAGGACGTCTCGATGAGCGGTTTGGTTCGCGAAGCCATCGATAAGGCTTTGGCAGACTCCGGGTCGACGATGGACGACATCGACGCGGTGGTCGTCGGCAAGGCGCCCGACTTCTTCGAGGGCGTCATGATGCCGGAGCTATTCATGGCCGACGCGGTGGGCGCCACTGGCAAGCCGCTGATCCGGGTGCACACCGCGGGTTCGGTCGGCGGATCGACCGGTGTGGTGGCCGCCAGCCTGGTGCAGTCTGGCAAATACCGGCGCGTGCTGGCGATGGCGTGGGAAAAGCAGTCCGAGTCGAATGCCATGTGGGCGTTGAGCATTCCCGTACCGTTCACCAAGCCGGTCGGCGCAGGCGCAGGCGGCTACTTCGCCCCGCACGTGCGGTCCTACATCCGCCGATCGGGCGCACCGACACACATCGGCGCCATGGTGGCGGTCAAGGACCGGCTGAATGGCGCCAAGAACCCGTTGGCGCATCTGCATCAACCGGACATCACGCTGGATAAGGTGATGTCGTCGCAGATGCTGTGGGACCCAATTCGCTTCGACGAGACCTGCCCGTCGTCCGATGGCGCGTGTGCGGTGGTGATCGGCAACGAGGACGCCGCCGACAAGCGAGTCGGCGAAGGCCACCCGGTGGCATGGATCCACGCCACCGCGCTGCGTACCGAGCCGCTGGCGTACTCCGGCCGCGACCAGGTCAACCCGCAGGCCGGCCGCGATGCCGCCAAGGC
>NZ_JBATXN010000138.1:0-4182 GCF_049673265.1 Mycobacterium sp.
ACCGGCACGACGTTGCCCGGCGAGGACGGCTTGGCGATCAGCGGCTCGATCTCGGAGAGATCGATGGTCTCATCGACGTCATAGTCGGCATCGTCGTCAGCGACCAGTTCCACCCAGTCGTCCTCGCGGTCTTCGGAGCGCAGGAAGTCGCGGACCTCCTCGTCGCTCGGGAAAACCGTTGTGGTGGCGCCAAGTTCGGCCCCCATGTTGGCGATCACATGGCGATCCATCGCGGTCAGACTGGTCAGCCCCGGCCCGAAGTACTCGATGATCCGGTTCACCCCGCCCTTGACGTCGTGGCGGCGCAGCATCTCAAGAATGACGTCCTTGGCCGAACACCATTCCGGGAGTTCGCCTTCCAGTCGGACACCCCACACCTCGGGCATGCGGATGTGCAGCGGTCGTCCAGTGATGGCCAGCGCGACCTCCAGGCCACCCACGCCGATCGCCAGCATGCCCAGCGAACCCGCCGCCGGGGTATGCGAATCCGAGCCGACCATCGTCTTACCGGGAATCCCGAAACGCTGCATATGCGTTGGATGCGAAACCCCGTTACCGGGCTTGGAGAACCACAGACTGAATCGCTGGGCGGCGGTGCGCAGGTATTCGTGATCCTCGGCGTTCTTCTCGTCGGTCTGCAACAGGTTGTGGTCGACGTACTGCACGCTGACCTCGGTGCGGGCGCGATCGAGGCCAAGGGCCTCCAGCTCCTGCATCACCAATGTGCCGGTCGCGTCCTGAGTCAGCGTCTGATCGATGCGTATCGCGATCTCCTCCCCCGGTGTCATCTCGCCGGATTCCAGATGCGATTCGATCAGCTTGCGAGCGACATTGAGCGGCATGAGGCAGTGCGTACCCCGAAAGGTCAGCAGCCATGCGTTACGTGAGCGCGCTACACGGTGATCTTCGCTTGTTCGTCGATATTTATCGTCGCCGGTAATGCCTGTCCAATTTGGTCTTCGAGGCAATCGGCGTTGAGGCGCATCACGTAGAGGGCGTTGCCGGACGCGATGACGACCGTTTTCTGGGCTACCGCTTTCGTTTGGCCGCCGTCGACCCAGGTGCCGCCGAATTGGTAGGCGGGAAATCCGGCCAGGGTGGCGGCAGCGCCGTCGCCCATGGGCTTAAACCCGGGTAGGTTTTTCAGTTCGCCACCGGCGAGGTCGAGAATTTTCTGCTGGTCTGCATTGCCGGCGAGCTTCGTTACCGTCGCCACGATGCTGGGCGTGTATTTGGCGGCCTCCGGGCCGTTGTCGACGATGGCCCAGTACGCCCTCGCCGGGGTGTCGCGTCCGGCGTCGGCCCAGCCGTCTGCGATGGGCAGGTCAATCGTTGGCGCGCCGGGATCACCACGGTGGACCTGAGTTTCGGTGATGCCGTTCTGTTGGATGTAGCTGGCGACGGTGGGATTGGGACCCTGGACGCTGGGTCGTGGCGCCACCTTTGATTGCGGTTTAGCGGTGGTTGTTGTGGTTGTTTTGCCGGCGCTTGTCGCGGCTGAAGTCTTGTTCGACGAATTGTTGCTACCGGATGTCGAACCACATCCAACCAAGCCGATACCTAAAGCCACGATGGCGATCGCCACACCGTTGATTGCTGCCGTCCGCTTCATTTGAATAGTTCCTGTCGATTCAGACGGCACGATTGCGCGAATCTGTCGGCGCAGCATAGCCCGGATTGCGCCTTAACCCAGGGCGTTCCTCCGCGACGCGATCTCCCCAGGGCGATCGTCGCGACTTCCGACCTCGGTCGGGCGCGATCTACGCGTTTGTGCTGATGTTTTGCGGTTCCGGTGGCCGCATGCTGGCTAGCATGAGCGACATTGAGCCGTGCGCACCGACGCCGGTGCTGAATTGGAGCGAGCTGAGCGTGAGCGGGCTGCTGCCGACAGGCACCGTGACGTTGCTCTTGGCTGACGTCGAGGGCTCCACACGGCTGTGGGAAACCCGGCCCGACGAGATGACCGCGGCCATCGCCCGGCTACACCAGACGGTGTCGAAGACTATCGCCGAGCACGACGGCGTGCGGCCAGTCGAACAGGGTGAGGGTGACAGCTTTGTCGCGGCGTTCGCCCGGGCCTCGGATGCGGTGGCAGCCGCGTTGGAGTTGCAGCGTGCCCCGTTGGCCCCGGTCCGGTTGCGGATTGGCATCCATACCGGCGAAATCCAGCTGCGCGATGAAGGCAACTACGCCGGCCCGACGATCAACCGGACCGCGCGGCTGCGAGATCTGGGCCACGGCGGCCAGACCCTGCTATCGGGCGTCACTGAAGCCCTAGTGCTGGACCGGCTTCCCGACGATGCGTGGCTGACGGATATGGGCAGTCACCCGCTGCGCGACCTGCCCCGCCCCGAGCGGGTGGTGCAGCTGTGCCATCCGGACCTGGTCAACGAGTTCCCACCGCTGCGGGTGTCGAAAGCCGTTGTATCCCAGCACCTTCCGATACAGCTGACCAGTTTCGTGGGCCGCGACGCGGAGCTGACCCAGCTGCGGGAGCTGCTCGCCCAGAACCGACTGGTGACCCTGAGCGGCGCCGGTGGAGCGGGTAAGACCCGGCTAGCAATACAGCTCGCGGACCAGATGGCCGGCGAATTCGGCGCCGGCGTGTGGTATGTGGATCTGGCGCCCATCACCGATCCCGACGTGGTGCCGGTTGCGGTGGCGCGTGGGCTGGGTCTGCCCGACCAGCCCGGCCGTTCCACCATGGATACGCTGACCGGGTTTGTCGCCGACCGGCAGATGCTGGTGGTGCTGGACAACTGTGAACATTTGCTCGACGCGTGCGCCGATCTGGTCGTGGCTCTGCTCGGCACCGCCGCGGGGTTGACGATGTTGGCGACCAGCCGTGAGCCGATCGGTGTGGCCGGCGAAGTGAGCTGGCGGGTGCCCTCGCTGTCGCTTCTCGATGAAGCCATCGAACTGTTCACCGACCGGGCCCGCCGCGCTCGGCCCGACTTCGCCGTCAGCGACGACAACGCCGCAGTCGTGGCCGAAATCTGTGCGCGCCTCGATGGTTTGCCGCTGGCGATCGAGCTTGCGGCGGCGCGGGTGCGCGCCCTGTCGCTGGCCGAGATCCTCGACAGCCTGCATGACCGGTTCCGGCTGTTGACCGGCGGTGCGCGCACCGCGGTCCGCCGCCAGCAGACGCTGCACGCCTCGGTGGACTGGTCACACGCCCTTCTGACCGAACCGGAACGCGTCTTGTTTCGCCGGCTGGCCGCCTTTTTCGGCGGCTTCGACCTGCCCGCAGCCCAAGCGGTCGCCGGCGGTGGTGACGTGCAGCGCTTCCAGGTGCTGGACCTGCTCACCCTGCTGGTCGACAAGTCGCTGGTGGTCACAGACAACCGCGGGGCCCGAACCCGCTACCGGCTGCTGGAGACCGTGCGCCAGTACGCGCTGGAAAAACTCGGCGAGTCCGGCGAGGCCGATACCGTGCGGGCACGCCACCGCGACCACTACACGACGATGGCCGCGGTGCTTGACGCGCCGGCAGGCCGCGATTATGAACAGTGCCTCGAGCAGGCCAACATCGAGATCGACAACCTGCGCGCCGCGTTCGGGTGGAGCCGGGAAAACTCCGACATCGAGCAGGCGTTGGCGCTGGTGTCGTCGCTGCAGCCGCTCTGGGTGGCGCGGGGCCGCATCCGGGAAGGGCTGGCCTGGTTCGACGGCACCCTCGCCGATCTCGACGCGCACCAGTTGACGCCCGTGGTGCGGGCCCGGGCGCTCGCCGACAAGGCCGTTCTCGATACCTATTTGGGCGCCGCCGACAGCATGGACCGGGCCGAACAGGCAGTGGCGATCGCGCGAGACGTCGATGAACCGGCCCTGCTGGCCCGGACATTGACCGCCTACGGGTTTACCGCCAGCCTGGGCTATCACGCCGAGGTGGCTCGGGGATGCTTCGCCGAGGCAATCGGCTTGGCCCGTGCCGTGGACGATCAGTGGCGGTTAAGCCAGATCCTCGCCGAGCAGGCGCGGGGCGCCCACATCGCGGGTGACCTACTCGGGATACGCGCAGCCGCCGAAGAAGGACGCGACCTCGCCGACGCAATCGGCGACGGGTTCAACTCGCGTTTGTGTCGCTTTTACCTCGCGGGGATGCAGCTTTTCAGCGGTGATTTAGCCGGAGCCGCCGCACAGCTCGGCGAGGTGGCCGCCGAGGCCGAGGCGGCTCACGAC
>NZ_JBATXN010000139.1:0-7003 GCF_049673265.1 Mycobacterium sp.
GACGAACACGGGGCCAGCGGTGCCGTGATCGGTGCCCTGCGAGGCGTTGGCCTTCACCCGTCGTCCGAACTCCGAATACGCGAGCAGCACAACGTTTTTACCGTACCGGTCGCCGGCCATCTGCTGCAGGAATGGCGTCACAGCTTCGTCGAAGGTCTGCAGCAGACGCTGCTGGGTCGTACGTTCGTCGGCGTGCGTGTCGAATCCACCCAGCTGCACGGCATACACCCGAGTGGACACCGCGGCTTTGACGGCCGCCGCCACCATGCTCAGCTGGCCGGCCAGTGAGCCGTGCTTGTCGCCAGACGGTTTGATCGCGCCGAGGGTTGTGTCGGTGGTGCGGGTGGCCCGATAGGCCTCACAGACCGCCGCCATCGCCGGAGTGTCGTTGGAGTCGTCTGCACCCAGCGCATCCATTACCTCCGCGAATCTGTCCGCTGATTCAGGTTTCTCGGACGGGGAAAGTGCTGCTGCCGTGCACTTTTCACCAACCGCGAGCGGTGGCAGGACCGAGCCGACATTGACCGCACGCAGCGGGTCGTCTCCGGTGGCATCGAGCCAGCGACCGATCCAACCGGTCCGGACGGGCTCGGCCGGCGACGCGGTTTGCCAGATGTCCATTGACCGGAAGTGGCTGTGGTCGGGTTGCGGATAGCTCACACCGCGCACAATCGCCAGCTTCCGGTTGTTCCATTGCTGAGCCAGACCCTTCAGCGCCGGATTGAGTCCAAGCTGGCCATCTAAGGCAATTACATCGCCTGGCGCATAAGCCAGTTCGGGCCGTGCGTCATGATAAGCATTGTCGGCGTATGGAATCACGGTATTGATGCCGTCATTGCCACCGTACAGCGTGAGGATCACCAGCACACCGCTGCCCTCGGCGAGAGGCCGCTGCTTGGCCTCTCGCATCAGGTCGGGCCAGCTGATTGCGCATGCGCCCGACACAAGGCCGGCCGCGCCGAGGCCGGCGCTGGCGATCAAAAATTTGCGGCGATTAAGATCGGACATCGGCACTCGCTATGACGTCAGGTATTCGGGCGTATTGACGGCTGCGGCGACAAGCTGGACCGGCCTACGCACCAACGGCTTTAGCGCCGTGACGGTCCGGTCCGACCATGCCCCAACCCCGATGAGATAGCCGACGGCGTCGATCCGGTCATCGGCGGCGGTGTCTTCGATGGTGGCTAGGTCGCCGGCGCGCGCCAGCTGACTCGCGGCGCGCATCCGTACATCGGCGCTGGCGGTCGACATCCAGACCCGGCCGTGCGGCCACCCGCCGACGTCCGGCGGATAGAACGGTCGCTGCCCCAGCCCGCGCAGCGTGGCGTTCATTAGCTTCATCCGCGCCGGGGCGTCGAGCGAAACGCCCAACGTGCGGATCACCCCGACGAGCCATTCGACCGGCGTGTTGATGATGGCCGCCCGGCTACTGATGAATTCGTCGTCGGTGAGGATTGCCCGAGTCAACGCCCTCAGGTTTCGGGCGGGACCGTACGCGGTGACCAACCGGTCGAGGGCCTGCGGCGACGGCGGGGCGTCAGATGCGAGCTGCTGCCACAGTCGCCCGCAGATGTACTGCGGGGATTTCGGTTGGGCCAGCACGATGTCGGAGAATTCGGCCGCGTCGAAATTACCGGTGACGCCGAATAGCGTTTTGGCCGTGTGGTCGTGACGGCTGGGCAGCAGCGATGTTTGGCCGTCGGGCCGGACGGCCCACCCGGTCAGCGCGCGGGCACCCTCCCGCACATCGTCTTCGGTGTAGCCACCGCCATGACCGAGCGTGAACAACTCCATGAACTCACGGGCTAGGTTTTCGTTTGGGGCCTTAGCCGTATTGCTCTGCCCGTCCAGCCAGCGCAGCATCGCGGCGTCGGTCAACATGGCATAAGCAAGCGAGCGGAAATCACCGAGTGCCAGGTTGCGCAGTTTCTGGTTTTGCGCAGACATGTGCGCGGCAACTCTGACTTTCTGGGCCGAAGTGGCAAAGTGGTTGTGCCACAACAAGGTCAGCTTTTCGTGGATGGGCTGCTGCACCGCTATCATCCGGCGCAGCCACCATTGCGAGAGCTCGGTCATCTGCTCGGCGAGCCGGCGGTTGAACTCTTTCCGGTCGGCCACCGCCGCTCCCTTGCCGGGGCGGCGCAGGGTGGGCAGCGTCGGCATTGGTGTCGCCACCGCGCCCGGGTCGGCGTTGGGATCCGCACTCAGAGCGGCGTCGACGTAGCTCGCCCAATCCTGGCTGGCCACGGCGTCGACCTGAGCGCCGGTCGCCCCGAACCCGGAGCGGCGCAGAACCCGGGCGGTGGTGATCCACCGGTCCGACTGGCCAGCCATAGGCGAATTGTGGAGTCCTCAGCTGTGTGTTTGCTGTGCGAAGGCGGTAACTGGCCTGTGGACAGCGGAAGCGCGACCAGTGCTTGGCGTGTGACCCTTCAGCCATGCGGCCGAACACGGCAGAGCCGTTCATCGGCACCGAGGCGTTGGCCTGCGGTCAACTCAACCGGCATCAGCTCAGGACGTGACACCGGCTGGTGTTTCCGAACGTCTACCTGTGCAAGCACTCTCAGCTGTCGCTCGAGCGCAGAATTGCGGCGGCCTGGCTGTGGGCCAGGCGCGAGGCGACCATCGCCGGGTTGGCCGCCGCTGCGCTGCACGGCACCAATTGGATCGATGACGACATCACCATCGAGCTCATTTATCCCAACACTCGTCCACCACGCGGTGTGCAGACCCGCCGCGATGTGCTGCTCGACGGTGAAGTCACCGCTGTCGGCGCGCTGTCGGTCACCACGCCGGAGCGTACGGCGTTCGACATCGGCCGCCGCGGGCCGCATCGCATCGCGGTTGCCCGACTCGATGCACGTGCCCGCGCAACGGGTCTCAAGCTCGACAACATTATGTCCCTCGCCTGCCGCCATCCCGGTGCGCGCGGTCTCCGAAAGCTCGAGACAGCTCTCGGATTTGTCGACGCGGGGGCATAGTCGCCGCGGGAAACCTACCTTCGGCTGCTTCTCATCGACGCTGGGTTGCCGCCGCCGCGGACCCAGATCCCGGTGATAGCCGACAAAGAGACATATTTCGTCGACATTGGCTGTGAAGATTGCATGGTGGCCGTCGAGTACGACGGCGAACACCACCGGACCGATCCGCTGCAGTACCGCAAGGACATCCGTCGGCTTGAGGCACTAGAGCGCCTGGGTTGGATCGTCATCCGGGTGATCGCAGGCGACCATCCCGCCGCTATCCTGCAACGAGTGTGTTCTGCCCTGGACTCGCGGAAATCGACTGTGTAATGGGGGCTTTCAGCGTGTAGTCAGGGCGCGAATTTAGCGAAAACCGCGCCGCAGGTTCACACTCGACGCCGCAGGTTCACACTCGACGCGCGCAGGGGAGCTCGTTAGAAGGTGCTGGTCGGTCGCACCCGATTGGCCAGGTCGACAAGGGTGTAGCGGTGCGCCTGCGTGGGCGCTGCGCGTGCTAGCCCACGCAACGATGCCTCGACGCCGAGTCGCAGGCCGTGCTCGGTGAACGGAAAACCCAGAATGTGATTCGTGCTGGCCTCATGGCTACCCAGCCAGTCCAGCGCGCTGCCCAGTACCAGTGCCCGGATCTGCAGTACCCGCGGCTCCGTCGGCGGCAACGCCTCCACCCGCCGCGCGGCATCGCGGATCTGTTCTTCGGTGATGTCGGCGGTCGACCGGCCGGACAGCAGCGTGACCGCACTGGTGAGCCGCGCGGTGGTGAAATGCCTTGAGGTGGCGGGTACTTCGTCGAGAGTGCGGACCGCTCCGGCTCGATCCCCTTCCACCGACTGCGCCCTGGCAAGGCCGAAGGCCGCCGAGATCACCCCGTCGTCGGTCTTCCACACTTCTTCGTAATACATGCGTTCATCTGAGCTGCCTGCTAATTCGGCGGTCGCGGCCAGCGCCATCTTTGGCGCCAACTCGCCGGGGAAGGTGTCTAACACCTCGCTGAAATGCTTGATCGCCGAGTCGTAATCGCCGGTGAGCAATTCCGAAACCGCGCGATACCAAACCAGCCGCCATTGCCAGCCGACACGCTCTGCCAGGTCATCGAGTTTGCGGTTGGCCTTCGCGACGTCACCTAGGTCCAGTAGCGCCCGCACCTCCATCAGCGGCAGCTCAACGGATTCCGACAAGTCGATGTCGTCGGAATCCATTGAGCCGTGGCGGAACGCGCGCAGCGAGTCCAACGTCTGCACCGGTTGGGACAGCACAGTCGCTCCCAGCAGCGGCGCGGCGACGTCGGCCGGATCGACCAGCGGCACCTGCAGCGCCGTGACGATCTCCTTGGCCGTCAGCTTCTCCGAATGCACTTGGCCGTCAAGGTATACGTCGGTGTGCGCTACCAATAGGTCTTCGCCGAACGTGGCGCGGCTGCGGGAAAAGATCGTCGACAAGCCCGGCCGCCGCACACCGGTGTCCTGGGCGACGACCTCACGCAGAACACCGGACAACTGCCCCGACATCTCCTCGGCGCTGACAAATCGCCGCCGCGGATCCGGATCGATTGCCCGACGCAACAATCGGCCGAACGAGTCGTACTTGGCGAGCACCGGGTCGTCCTCGGGCAGTCCGTCGACGTAGCGCCCGCCGCGGGCGCGCAACTTCAACGTCAGAGCCGCGAGCGTGCGGCCGACGGTATAGATGTCGCTGGCTATCGTCGGGCCGGTACGCACAATCTCAGGCGCCTGGTAACCCGGTGTGCCGTAAAGGTATCCGAACGAGTTGATCCGTGACACGGCCCCCAGGTCGATTAGCTTGAGCTGCTCCTCGGTGAGCATGATGTTTTCCGGCTTGAGGTCGTTGTAGACCAAACCGATGGAATGCAAATAACTCAGCGCCGGCAAGATTTCCAACACGTAGGCGATGGCTTCGGCGACGGGCAGCTTGTCGCCTTTGCGGCGCTTGAGCGATTGCCCACCGACGTACTCCATCACGATGTAGCCGACCGGCTCCCCGTGCCGGTCAGTGTGCTCGACGAAATTGAAGATCTGCACGATCGAGGGATGCACCACCTCGGCGAGGAACCGCCGCTCGGCCATCGCGATCGCCTGGGCCTCGGCGTCGCCGGAATGCACCAAACCCTTGAGCACCACCGGGCGATCGTTGACGTTGCGGTCGAGGGCCAGGTACACCCAGCCCAGCCCGCCGTGTGCGATGCAGCCCCTGATTTCGTACTGGCCGGCGACCACGTCACCCGGACTCAGTTGTGGCAGAAACGAATACGGGCTTCCGCAGTAAGGGCACCAGCCCTCCGACTGTGCTTTTTGGGCCGAGGCCGTGCCCGACGCGCTGGATCGACCCACCGGCCGCCCACAGTTCCAGCAGAACCGTTTCGACTCCGGCACAACCGGATTGGGCATCAATGCTTCGATAGGGTCGATGTCGGGCACCCGCGGGATCTCGACTAGTCCGCCGCCAAGCCGCCGGACCGGTGCTCGCGGTGCCGATTTCACGCGTTCTTGCGGTTCGGTGTCGACGATGTGCACCGGCGTGGCCTCGGAGTCATCGTCGTCGAAATCGGGTCGGAAGACCGCCTGCGTGGTTACCGGACGGTCCTGCGCTGACGAATCCACCATCGCGTCGGCAGGCTGGACACCCGAGCCGACGCCGTCGTCCGCGTCTTGGCGTTCGGGATCCACCGGCTGCTCGGTCATCAGTCCACATACCTCGCGCTCGGCGGGAGTGGGGCCGGACCGAGAATCGTTAACCACTTGCGGTACAAGGCGTTCCAGGTGCCGTCGCGGCGGATGCGTTCCAGGGTGCCGTTGACGAACCGGACCAGCCCGGTGTTGTCCAGTTTGATCCCGACACCGTAGGGCTGAGTGCCCATGTTGGGTCCGACGATGTGCAGGTACGGGTCCTGGGATACCAGTCCGGCCAGGATGGAGTCATCGGTGCTGACGGCGTCCACTTGGCGCTGCTGCAACGCCACCAGACAGTCGGCCCAGTTCACCACCTCGACCACGGTCGGCGGCGGCGCGATCTCCCGAATCCGATGCAGCGACGTGGTTCCCCTCGCGACGCAGACCCGCTTGCCGGACAGGTCGGACGGCTTGGTGATCGACGAGTCGCGCGGCGCCAGGATGCGCTGGGAGGCATCGAGGTAGACGGTGGAGAAGTTGACCTGCTTGCGCCGCTCGCAGGTGATGGTCATGGTCTTGACGACGACGTCCACCTCTGACTTCTCCAGCGCGGTGATCCGCTCGTCCGACGACAGGATCCGGTACTCGACTTGCGATGGGCTGCCGAAGATATCGCGTGCCAGCTCGCCGGCAATGTCGACGTCGAAGCCGGTGATTTCACCGGTGATCGGGTCGCGGAAGCTGAACAGGTTGCTGCCGATGTCCAGACCGACGATCAGCCTGCCGCGGGCACGGATATTCGCCACGGCCGCGTCGGCATCGACCGGGTTGTCGAACGGCCGCAGGCTGGCGGTGGGGTTGCAATCGTCGGCGGACTTGTCCGGCGACAGGGGCGGCTTAGGAGGCATCTCCTGCATACTGGCCGGTGTGGGTGGCGGCAGGGTCGGCACCGGGGTGACCACCATGGCGCCGGACTCGGTACACCCGGCCACCACCGTAGAGATCGCCAGGGCGGCGAACAGAATCCGGAGCGGGCGGCAGCCGATGGCGGCGACCCGTCCCCCTCGCCGCTCCGCGGCTGGGGGTGCCCCCAGCGCCCGGCTCCGCCGTGCTTGCGATCGCCGCGTGATCATCGGTACTCGCTCAGCCGGGGCCACAATCCCAACGCGACCGCGACGGCCGCGCCCAGGCTCAGCACGACGCCACCCACCGTCGCGCCCGCCAGCCCGCCGCGCGCGGAGAGGATGTCGTCACGCAATTCGTTGCGACTCTGCTCCATCGCCTTAACCAGCGCACGGTCCAGCTTGTCGAATGCCGGGGTTGAGTCCTGCTCGCCGCTGCCCAGCGCGACCTGTGTGGCGGCCCGATAATTGCCGACCGAAATGTAGGAGTTGA